>NZ_NFJA01000015.1:0-55900 GCF_002159615.1 Bacteroides sp. An279 | reverse complement strand
TGGCTTGATGTATCCGTTTTCGTGTGTGCTTTGGGCGATTTTTTGGTCCTTTTCGCTCCTGTTCTTCGTCAGATAGCCCGCTATCTTCCTCATCACAGAAGCGAAAATGTCTCAAAAACTCATCCCAAATCATCGCACGATAAATTCAAAACAGCTTCTGAGAAATGCGGCTGAAATCAAATCGTAAGTCTGATAATAGTCTGTAAAAATAATCTGCGGAAATCCGTGTTAATCTGCGTTTCCTCTTAAAGGGTTTTTCATTTGCTGTGAGATGTATTGTTGCATATCGGGAACAGCCTTGCATGTTTCTTGGTACAGCTTGTATTGCGCCCGTGTGCGGACGTAATTGTGTTCAGGACAGGCAGTTTGGTAATACGTGTCCCCGTTGAGGTAATCGGTCAGGAACCGTACCGCCTGCATATAGGGGAAGAGGCGGACGGCATAGGGCAGCATTTCTATTTCGAGCGGTGTGAGGAATGCGCTTGCCGATTCAAGATATCCGCGGGTGAAAGTCCGGAAAATATTCATGTTGAAATGTATTTTCTCCGTGTCTGGTTCATCTTCGGCAGCCGTGCTGGCGGCAGTGCGCAGGAAGTCGCCGAAGTCGGAAAACACGAATGAGGGCATCACCGTGTCCAGGTCGATGATGCAGAGCACCTTGCCTTCCGCATCGAACAGCATATTGCTTACCTTCGTATCGCAATGGCAAATCCGTTTAGGCAATTTGCCGGCACGGTACAGCCGTTCGGCAGCACACATGTCATCGGCATCCCGTTCCAGTGCGTCTATCAAATCCTGCACTTTTCCCTTTCGTCCTGCCTGGTCCGTTCTTATGGCTTCTCTTAACTGCTGCATCCGGAACTCCATATTGTGGAAGTCGGGGATGGTTTCTTCCAGCTTCTCGGGCAGGTCGGCAAGCATCGCTTCGAACTCTCCGAATTTCAACCCTACCAGATAGGCTGTATCCGGTGTCACCTTGGTTTGTGTGTACGAATCGCGGATATACACACAGGTTCGCCAGTAGTGCGTCCCGTCGAAGTGATAGGTCTTTCCTTCCGTGGTAGGCAGGAAATGCAATACTTTCCGTTCGATGTCCGGTTCTCCGCGTGCTATCAGTTTGGCTCGGATATGCCGGGTCACACATTCGATGTTGTGTTGCAGCAATTCCACATTGGTGAATACGTGGTGGTTGATTTGCTGAAGGATATAGTTGTCCGGACCATTTGTCTCGACAAGGTAAGTCCGGTTAATCAGTCCGGATTGTAAAGCCTGGATGCCCTTTATCTCTTTTATCTGAGGAAATCGGGAGGTAACATTTTGCAGTTCGGTCATGTTCATTGTCGCACGTTTTTTGCAAAGATAGACATTCCCGTGGATTTGTAGCAGGCTCTAGTCAGAAATCTTTCATTATCTGATCATCAGCCGGTTATTTGAACAAATAGATTGTTTTCGGATAAAACTGTCTGCTTTTTCTAGTGATGTTCATATAAACCAGAATGAAGAAAGGATACAACACGCTTGCAGCGGTGTAGAAACATGCGATGGGTGCCAGCCAGGCATAATCGGGCTTATTCCCGCTTGCCATCATATTGATGAAGCTCGTCCAGGCAATGATGGCATAAACGAAAACGAGACATCCGCACAGGAATTGGAAATTCAATGCCCTGCATGCTTGTTCTGATATTTCTCTGTTCTTTCTGCCGCCTTTATACAACCAGTAGAACCAGGGAAGTAAGATGTTGCCGAACGGGATAGGCAATAGGGCACCTATCAGTATGCACAGATGAAAGCAGAATAAAATGTATGAATGTTATGATTTTCCATAATAGATAAGTTTTATTGGTGATTGATACCGCAAATATATAACAAATACGTAAATACACTGAAGGAATCCAAGTACATTTAGTACACAAGGAAGCATAATGTATGCATTTGTTACATGGGGTTTATTGGATGTAACATAGAGAAAAAGAATTGAAACATCATGCTTGGGTTATAATTGTCTGTTTTCAGATATTGCGTCCATTCAAAACAGTCTCTAACGCTTGCAGCGTACTCGTCAGCAATGATTTTTCTTCAATGCGGGTACGGTCCGTACATTTTGTGTTTCTATAAAAGCAAGTATTTCTGTTGATATTTCCTTTCCTTCCTGAAATGGCTTATAAGCAACCGAGTATATGCTGCAGGATGCTTTCCCCTTCTCCGTAGGGATAAGGTATGCAGCATACTGCCGCAATCAGAACGGACAGAATGACAATCAATACAGTGATGTTCCAGCGTACCAATGCCGGAGGGATGGTGCCGATGATGCGGCGTACTTTTTCCGAGCGGAGTTCAATGCGTTTGTCGGTCATGTTTTGAGTTTTTAAGTTTTTGAGTTTTTAAGTTTTTTAGGTGACTAGGGACTAGGTGACTAGTTGACTAGGTTTCAAATACTAAGGTTTCCGCTGACAAAGCTATTTAAAACCTAGTCCCTAGTACCTAGTCCCTAAAATCAACTTGATATCTTGGTGCTTGATGCCCAAGTTAACGATCGCCTGCGTAAGGAAAGGCAGGATGAGCTGCAGCAGGCTCCCAACCAGCAGCCCCAAGGCAATCTGCACGAAGCACCGGCGGTATTGCTTCAGGTATCCCATCAGGAAGCGGAACGAGTGTATGCCTTCCGCCTCTTCCCCTTTTAGTCTGCCGAACTCCGGGGTAGGCTCCAAAAACATGGCTACCCCTTTTTCCTCCCCTTGCGAGGTGGTGCTTATCCAATGGCTCTTGAATTCTTCCTTGGTATATCTGATTTTCCCTTTGCCCGGGTCGGCGATGTAGAAGGTTTTTCCTCTCCTTATTTTATAGAGCACCACGAAATGGTTCTGGTTCCAGTGGAGGATGCATGAGAGTGATGAGGCATTCAACTGATTAACTGTAATACGTCCACAAACAGTTCGTAACCCTAATTTCTTGGCAGCATCACTGATACCCAATAAAGATACGCCTTCATTGGTCGCAAAACAATATTGATGCAATGTATCAGTCGAATATATCTTTTTATAATACCTACAAATCATTTGGAGGCATGCTACTCCACATTGCATGGCATCATGTTGTTTTATAAAGTGAAACCGAGCCATTACTCTATCTAATAACGTCCTTTATTTCCTTAAAGTTCTGCGAACCGCTTTCTATCGCATTTACATTCACCTGCTTGCCTCCTGAAAATCTCCATATAAGCGAAACGCCTACATACTGCACAGGCGTAGTAAAATCGTAGGTCACCTTATTGCCGTTGGCATTGCGGTCATATTTGCGGCGGTCGCCAAGAGCATTGAACATGAAAGTCAATTGCAGCTTATCTTTACACATCGTTTTATAAACCTGCCCGCCGATATTATAGATAGTATGGTAAGTACGGTCGTATGTCTTGAAAGTCGGCTCGCATATCAGGTTCAACATGCCGCCCCAGCCGTGATTGAAGGCAAAGGTGTTGTATATGGCATAATACTGGCGAAGTCTTGTTTTCCCATAGTAGACGCCGTCTAATGTAACATCTTCCGGATGGATTTCCAGACGACCGGAGGCTTTCATCCTCCACGGCTTGACCGGATTCAGATTCAGTTCCACTCCTATGCCATAGAAATCTGCCGATGGAAGATTTACCGGAATTGTATAAAACACATCAGATGCGCCCGGATTTTGTCTGGTTTCCCAATAAATGTTGTCCTTCGTATGCGAATACACCGCTGTCAGGTTCAGCAAATTGCGGAACAAAGAGGCACCGGCGATAAGCATATCCGCCGTAGGGGCTTTCAAGTCGGGATTGCCAACCGTATAATTGTATGGGTCACTCCAACGGACCGTAGATGAAATCGCCGCATACGGGATGTCGTCAAGGGTACGCTTATAATTCAGCATCAGCATATACTCGCCTTTCTTATCCAACGGCATCATCAGTTGTACGGTCGGATTAATCCCCCATTGTGTATCCGATGACTCTATTCCATCATCCAAGGTTTTATATTTAATTTCATTCAATTGCCAGTTCACGCCTACACTGTAATTGATTTTCCAGATTTGCCCTATAGCGGACACATACGCCAACGGAGTCAATCCTTTTGTTCGTGTTGCGGTTGAGCTTGTCGGGAAACGGTCGGTTTGATTGGAAGCATCGATAGCAGGATGATAATCAGAGACAATATAGTGCACGGACGCACCATATTTCCATACCAGCTTCTGGCTGCGAGGGTCGGTCACGTCAACCGAAAGTTTATACATATCCAGTGAAGATTCATCCTCCGACACATCCGATGTGTTGTCGCCATACGAATAGCCTGTACGGTTATCCGACTGGCGGTTAAAATAGTCGCCTGTTATATCCAGTGTTGTTCCTCTCCGGCTAAGTTTGGCAGTATATTTTAAGGTCGCTTCCTGATCAAGGTAATTGTCTTTACTTTCGATAGCCGGGCGGATGGCGTTTTCCTGGCTGCCAATGGTAAGTGAAGATGCCTTAAGCCGGTTTGTCGCCACATAGTAGCTGGCGCCAAGAGAGTGGTTCCCGTTTATCTGTTGGGTAAGGCTTAAACGGTTGTTGATGTTGTGTCCCCGGTATTTTGTCTCTTCATCAATTTGCGTACGCAAATCGGTCGACTGGTTCCATACGGTTTGGTCAGCTGTTTCTTCCTGCTGATTGAAATTCAAGGAAAGGTTATCATAAACATTCAGATTCTTATAACGGTAACGGATGACACCGCCTACGTTCTCATTACTGAACCCGTAATCGGGATAGAATGTGGCTCCTCCGTTCAGAGAGCCGTAATACCCGCCTTGGGGTGGCTGGCGGAGGGAAATATCAATCGTTCCTCCTGTCAGAGCCGCATTCTGATTGCTCCCTGCCAGATAGTTCACTTTCACCCGCTCTATCATATCCGCCGGAAGATTTTTCAGTTCATCCATATTGGCAAGCTTTATACCGTCCACATAAATCTCACTTACAGGAAGCCCGTTGATTTTATAACTGTCATCTTCTTTGGTTATCCCCGGAAGAAATGCCAAAGCATCGGCAGACTGCTTGCCTTTCACTATATCCGAAGAACGGAGATTAACGGTATAGCCATTCGCATTGTGGCGGATTCTTGAAGCGATGACATTCACTTCCTCCAGCATCAAGGCATCTTTCTTCATCATAATCGTTCCGAGGTTGCCCGCCTTGCAGGTTTTACGGACTGTGGTATAACCGATATAGGATACCAATAATGCATATTCCCTATCTGGCTGAACCGGTAAACGGAACACCCCTTCCGTATCCGAGGTGACTCCACAGACATACGATGAATCTTGTACATGCTGAAGGACAACGCTCACATAAGGCAACGGATTCCTATTTTCGTCTACTACCTTCCCTGAAATCATATCTTGTGCCATCATCCGGCACATCGAACAAACACATAATAAAATTAGTAATAAATACCGCTTCATGCAACAAATTATTTTCAGATGCTTTTATCTGCAAATTTAATCTTTTTCTTGATTTTACACGTCCTTTTGTTAGAGAAAAACGACTATATACTTCTGTTTTGTCAAAATGATTATGTTGCTGCTTGATGCTTCAATGCAATCACGTCGTAAAAATATTTACGGATATTGATTGTAGCATTTTCATAAACACGAGGGATTGGGCAAGAACCGTTCACCGATTCACTTCGTTGTTGAAAGCATATCGTACAAACAGGCAGCATCCGACAACTCAAGCATTGTTTCTACTTTGGCAGATTCAATTGAAAAGCCGCCACGCAGTTTGCCTGCTTCATCCTTTGATAATTTTGGGATTTTAGTTTCTTTATCCATAATATGATAACGTGAGTTCGATATAAGGAATAAAATTATTCATTTGAAAATTAGGAACATAGCGGTAAAATCATTAAATTTAAAGTATCAAGTTATAACATTTAAACGATTACCACTATGTTCTCAGCGGCTAAAGTTACGGAGATTTATTGTATGGCGGATGATTTTTGCAAGGAATTTGCCAAAGTTCAGGAAAAATATATGGTTGAAGACAAGAATCACAGGCATCGGAACAAGCCGAACCGGATGAACGATGCGGGAATCATGGTCATCCTGATTCTGTTCCACTCAGGAGGTTTCCGGTGTTTCAAGCATTATTACAAGGAATATATCTGCAAACATCTGATACACCTCTTCCCCCAATGTGTGTCCTATAACCGTTTTGTGGAACTGGAGAAAGAAGTCCTGTTGCTGCTTACCGTCTTCATCAAGGAGGTCCTGCTGGGTACCTGTACTGGCATCAGTTTTGTGGATTCCGCTCCGCTGCGTGTATGCCGGAACCAGCGTATATTGATTCACAAGACATTTGAGGGTCTTGCGGAGCGTGGGAAATGTTCCATGGGATGGTTTTTCGGCTTCAAACTGCATTTGATTATCAACGACAAAGGGGAAATCCTCAATTTCATGTTCACGCCGGGAAATGTGGATGACCGTGAGCCGTTGAAACAGGAAAAGTTCCTGAAAAACATAAAGGGCAAACTGTGTGCGGACAAAGGATACATCGGGCAGGCTTTGTTCGAGAACCTTTTCCTTAACGGAATACAGCTGATAACCAAAGTGAAGAACAATATGAAGAATTCTCTGATGAGTAGTGTAGCGGACAAAATCCTGTTGAGAAAGCGGGCTTTAATAGAAACGGTCAATGATGAGTTGAAAAATATTGCACAGATTGAACACTCCAGACACCGCTCCTTCAACAACTTCATTGCCAATTCACTTTCTGCTATTGCAGCATACTGCTTTTTTGAAAAGAAGCCCGCCATTGACCTGTATTTTGTCAAAGACGGGCAGCTTACGATGTTTTGAATTATATCGAACTCACGTTATGATAATTCACAAAATGTACCTACTCTATAAGCTTTTCGGTTTCCGCTCCTTTTTACCAGTCTGGTCTGGAATATAATAAGTTGACTGTATTATTCTTTGTGTTTACTTCTTCCTATCAGATACCACGCTATAGTAGGAATACTAAAGACATATATAGTAAATAAGTCTTTCATCTTTTCCGTCAGTAAATGGCAATGGAATAGGACAAATAATGAGATTCCATATAGCACCAATATGCTCCAGCCTATCATTTTGCTTTTACTCATTCGATTACATCCCAACGATTGTTATCATCTAAACATATGATGGCTAAAGCCCCAGCCATAGCAATGCTGCTAGTAAACATTCCTGTAAAAGATACTTCAGGTGTTGAGACCAAACGAGTGACACATCCCCACCAAGAAAGATGAGTGTATGTTACACGAGTTTGAGGAGTTTCTTCTTGAAATGAATAAAGAATATATCCATCTTTATTTTCTCGGGTAATATGCAGGACATTTGTATAACCATTCATTTGTCCGACAATCTTATTGCCTTGGGACACCATTATTAATTCAGGAATATTATCGTCATTAAAATCTGCACCATATTTATCTGTGTCATAGCATAAAAGATTGTAACCGTAGGAAAATCCCGAAATAGAATCTCGGAAACTGATTTTAAAAGACTTAACATCGTTACTTCGACTCGCATCGTTTTCATCAACTGTCATTTCCGATATAAATGCTTGGGCTTCTGGAAATCCTTGATTATAATTTTCATTTGCACTATCCTCTACAGAACAAGCATTTAACATAATTACTACTATACATAAAAATACTAATTTAATTTTCATATTTCATTTAGTTTTTTGAGTGTATTTGTTTGCCTACTCTATAAGCTTTTCGGTTTCCGCTCCTTTTTACCAGTTTGGTCTGGAATATAATAAGTCGACTTTATTATGTTCTTTTTATAAATCAATGTATCCCCAATAAGCTACGCTTTCAGAGACGAATCGGATAAGGTAACGTCCTTTCAGCGTAGAAGGCAACAGGCAAGATGTACCTCCGGCAGGGATAACCTGGTTGTAAACGGTTTCATTCGTTTCAGTATCTACCAATTCTAACGTACAAGCACTGCTGAAAGCATCAAACGTTACAAGGTAATCCTTTAAATATACATCAGGAACTTTAGCAGGAGACCTCATGATATGACCTTTAGCTGAATGAGGTTTCGTAAAACTTGCATAAATTTCTATCGGCATCCCACCTGATGTGCTACCAGCGTTTATGCTTTGTGAAGAAAGCAGTAGCATTAATAACAAAAAGAAAGAAAATCTATTCATATTCTTTACGTTTTTAAAATTACACCGCAAACATAAGAATAAAACAGAAACCTGTCAAAGAAAATGAGTACACTTAGTACACAACCGATGATAGGAAAGTTTAAACAATTGAATATAAGATGATTGAATAAAAGTACATTTAGTACTCTTCTGCACTATAGCTTATGAAGATTGGCATCGAAAGTCCGGCTTCCGCTTTCGCCGAACAATTTTTGATTCAGACGTGTGCGGATATTGGTGACACGTTGCTTACTGAGATTAAGCAAAACGGTAAGTTCGGAAGGAATAAAGTTCAGCTTTACCAACAGGCAGACTTTCCACTCTTGGTCAGTCAGTTGAGCTTCGTTAGCACTCAGCTTGGCATAAAACTCCGGCAAGGATTTTTCCACCACGCCTTGCAAGTCATTCCATTCGGCATCCGAAGGTACTGCCAGCTTGTAAGCATGTTGGTGCATACGCTTGACAATGTCATGTTGCAAGAGGCTTTGCTCCAATTCCCATTGACCGGCATGGGTATGTTCCTGGTAAACGGCAAGCATCTGCTGGAGCTTTTCGATTTCCTGTTCTTTCTGTTGCTGGAATTGTTGTTTGTTGGAACGGATACTTTGCAATTCTTCCGTAGCCTGATGGTATTGCATCATCAGGTCGGTGTACTTCCGGTTTGCAAGCATACGGGTCGTTTTTTGTTTCCGCTCATACAAATAAATTCCAGTTCCTCCAAACGACAACATCACAAAGCAGGCACAAAGCCCCAGCCATAGCCTTTGGTTTTCCTCCGATTTCTCTACCGCTATCCGCTGGCTTTCGGAATAATCGTACAAGGCTTGCGTACGGCTGATTTCATGGGCTGAGTTGCGAAGATTTGCCGTATCGTTGGCATTGGCAAACAGATGAGCATATTTAGCCACCGAATCGACCTCATGCATCCGGGTATAGACCGACATCAAACCCTTATACCCGCTTTCCGCATTCATTATATCAGCCGGATAATTCAGCAGTTTCCGATAATAGAAAACAGCCGAATCCAATCGTGCCATCTTCTCGTAATATTCTCCTATATAATAATAGAAGATTTCATATCCCGAAGAGACATTTCCGTCGCTCTCAAAAAAGCCCGAGTTGTTCCGGTATTCGTCCAATGCCTGTTTGGCTTTATCAAGGCTGTCATACCTCAAGTAATAGTCTGCCATAACGATTTGAGTGGCGGCAGCCCAATCCTTCCTGCCATATTTCGAATAATTACGGTAAGCTTGTTGAGTAAAATACACGACCGAATCTTCTTTGCTTAAAAGGAAATAAGCGCCACTTATATAATCTTGACACTGGATATACATCAGCGTATCTTTTGCCAACAGGGCATAACGCATGGCTTGTTTCCATTGCTCCAATTCCATCTGCGGATAACGTTGCCTGTCGAATAACAGTGCCATTTGCGCATAGATGCGGCTTACCTGCGCATAGTCGCAATCGGTTTCCGTTGTATCCGCTTCACCAATGGCATCGCGATAGTATTGCAGGGCAAGTGGGCTATTTCCCCGGTCACGCCAGACGCTTCCCATCAGGTAGCAGGCACGCATCCGCTCGTCACGGTTGCCATGCGAGAGGTAATAGTCGAGCACTTCATCCATATACGTAATGCTATCCAACGGAAGGTAAGCCTTGTTCATCGCCTCGGCTCGAAGCAGCAGGTAGCGCATGCGGTTGCGGCGCGGATAGGTAGCGACTTCTTTCTCCGCCTGTTCCAATACAAGCAAAGCCGAATCGGGAGATGCCTGCACCAGCCTTTCGGCTTCCGCCAGCACCTCCTTGCCTTTGGGATTCACGCAAGCGGTGATTCCTATCAGCCATATCGCCCAATAAAGCAATTTCTTCATGCCGCTTTGTTTCCTTACGGGAGGCAAAGGTACGCATTTCGATGGACAATCGAAAGGGGTCTATACTTCGCACGGTCATAAACTTGTCATTTTTTTGATTAATTCCGCAAAATGCCAATGGTGTGAAAAGGTTCCTGAAATAACTTCTTATTGGGTGAAATGCGGACATTCAATTTGATTATTTGATTATACCATGCACGGCATAAGTTTGTGCATTTTTCCCGGAACAATTGTTTCCGCATTTGGATTACATTATCGTTTCAGGCGGCTTCCTTTTATGGTTTTCATATGAAAACCGTACGGTTTCCATATCAAGAACGTACGGTTTCCATATCGAGAACGTACGGTTTCCATATCGAGAACGTAAAAGTATGCCGCCTGAAACAAAGATATAGGCTACATGCAAAGCCAAATGTTCCTTACCGATATGCCATCAAATGCAAGGATGATGTGCGCACCGTCTCTATGGAAATGGCATGGTACGAGGAGCAGGCAAATCCTGCCCCTACATGGCAATTGGGTAAAATGCGGATATTCGTTTATTTTAATCTGTGTAATCGGTGGTGAGAAAATGCACAAATGAAGGACCGGAAGCTTTTTGATACGATTTGAGCAGATTTGGATAAGATTCTATTAGCGTGTGTGGATAATCTTCGCTATCTTTGCAAAAATACATGAAAGATGAAAACACACAGACGAATGATTTATGCTTTAGGCTGGATGATTCCGGCTTTCTTTTCCGGCTTTTCCGCTTTTGCCGGTATACCCAAGGAGGATGAAACTTTTGTGTCTGCCGATGACGCACGCATTGTCTATATGGGACGTGTCAGCCACCGCATTCCGCAGGCGGTCACGTTCACTTATCCGGGTGTAAGCATCTATGCCGATTTCGAGGGCACTTCGTTGCAGATGAAGGCAAAGCCGGGCAGTGGGGACTTTATGGTGGAGATAGATGACGGGTTGCCTTACCGCATCGGTTTTACGAAGAACGATTCTATTGTGACCCTTGTCGAGGGTTTGCCCGAAGGGACGCACCGGGCACGCATCATGTATGTTTTGGAAGGGTACGAGCTGAAGCCGGTCTTCAAGGGCTTTTACCTGGATAAGGGATGTACGCTGGCTGAGGCTCCCGCCTTGCCCGAACGGTGCATTGAGTTTATCGGCAATTCCATTACGTGCGGCTATGGCGTAGAGTCGGACGACCGGAACGACCCTTTCACCTACGAGACGGAAAACCATTTCTATACGTATGCGGCACGCACGGCGCGTGCATTGAATGCACAGCACTTGGTAGTGGCACGTTCGGGCATCGGCATTTACCGTAATTTCGGAGCACCTGTGTCGGGAAGCAAGGATTGCCTGCCGGCGATGTACGAACAGGTGATGTTTACCGACCCGACAGAGTTATGGGACCATAGCCTGTATACACCCGATGTGGTCTGCATCAATTTGGGAACCAATGATGCCGGTGACGGGAAGTATGATTTCGCATTGCTGACCGATGGATACCGGAAGTTCGTAGCACATCTGCGCACTATCTATCCGAAAGCGAAACTCGTGCTGCTGAGTGGCTCGATGCTGAGCGGAAAACCGTTAGCAGACGTGAAGCGGGCGATGGACAAGGTTGTGGCAGAGCGCAAGGAGGCTGGCGATACGGAGGTATACCGTTTTGATATGTCGCCGCAGACCGGTTCGTTGGGATATGGAGCCAACTGGCATCCGTCGATGCGCCAGCAACAGAAAATGGCGAACGAGCTTACGGCTTACCTGAAGGAACTAATGAATTGGAAATAAATATGAGAAAAAGGATTGTAATGGCTTGTTTGCTGGCAGCTATGCAGGCAAGCGCATGGGCAAAAGTTACGTTGCCCGACATAATGAGTGACAACATGGTGCTTCAGCAACAGACTGAAGTGAAGTTATGGGGAAAGGCGAATCCGAATACGGAGGTAAGCGTGCGGGTATCGTGGAGTGACCGGGTATATAAGGTAAAGAGCGATGCAGCCGGCAAATGGCTTGCCAAGGTGCAGACGCCTGCCGCTACGTATGAGGCGCAGACCATTACTTTTTCGGATGGCGAAGAAACGAAGCTGGACAATGTGCTGATAGGTGAGGTGTGGTTCTGTTCGGGGCAATCGAATATGGAGATGCCGCTGAACGGCTTCTGGAACTGCCCTATAGAAGGTGCGAACGAGACTATTGCCACTGCGGCACAATGGAAGGGCATACGGGTGGCAACCGTTGAAAAGAACGGACAACTGGAACCTGTAGAGACCTGTCCGGGCAAATGGAAGGTGAGCAACCCAGAGAATGCTCCTTTTTTCAGCGCTACGGCATTCCACTTTGCAATGATGATGAACAGGGTACTTGACGTACCTGTCGGTATCATCAATTGCAGTTGGGGAGGCTCGACGGTGGAGGGGTGGCTTCCGGCAAGTATCGTGAAGAATTATTCCGACATAGACCTGAAGCGGGACATCCGCAAGGAGGAGCCGCACGACTGGTGGCATTATATGAGCCCGACTATTATGTATAACGGGATGTTGAAGCCCTTGCAGAACTATACCATCAAGGGATTCTTATGGTACCAAGGCGAATCGAACGTAGGTCATCCCGACTATGCCGAACGCCTGAAGACAATGGTGGACTTGTGGCGTAGTGAATGGGGACTGGGCGAATTGCCTTTCTATTTTGTAGAGATTGCTCCGTTCGGATCCTACGAAGGTACGGGCAGTGCGCTCCTGCGTGAACAGCAGTTTAAGGCGCAATCCATTATCCCGAACAGTGCATTGATTTCGACCAATGACCTGGTGGAACCTTATGAGGCAAAAAATATTCATCCGAAAAACAAGACCGATGTGGGAAAACGTCTTGCCTATATGGCTTTGGCAAAGACGTATGGTGTAAAAGGTATTGTGTCGGCAGGTCCTTCGTATAAGTCGATGGAGGTGAAGGACGGCAGTGTGATTCTTTCGTTCAATGATGCGCCCGACGGGTTCAGCCGGCTGAGTGATATGGAAGGTTTTGAAGTGGCAGGCAGCGACAAGGTGTTTTATCCTGCCAAGGCGGAAGTATACAACAACCTTCAGATAAAAGTAACTTGCGACAAGGTGGCTAATCCGGTAGCCGTACGTTATTGTTTCCGTGATTTCCAACCGGGAAATGTGGCAGGTACCCGTGAATTGCCTTTGTTCCCGTTCCGTACGGATAACTGGTGATAACAATAATTCACCACAGATTACACGGATTGATAAAATAATTTTTTTTAATCTGTGTAATCTGTGGTGAACTACAAATATATTACGCTTCTTTCAGCTTTTCGTCAATGGCTTCGATTTTCTTCAGCACCAGTTCCATGTCTCCTTTGAGGCGTTCAATCTTTCGGGTTACCTCGGCTACCAGTGTATTGCCCTTCTTTGATGCAGAAGAGAGGAAGCCCAGGTTGTTCTCGTAGGTTTGAATGTCGCTTTTCAATCCTTCGTAGGTACGTACCAGCTTTTCACGGTCGCGGTAGAGGTTATCCCCTTTGCCTAATCCCGACTTGAAGTCGCTCAGTTTCCGTTCGGATGCCGAGATGTTCAGCTTGTCAAACAATTTATCAGCCAGCTTGTGGAATTCGTTGTACAGGCGGTCTTTTTCCTTGAAAGGTACATGACCGATGGAGTTCCATTCTTTCACCAGGCTGCGTGTCTGTTCAGCCGTATTGTCATCGGTAGTACCCGAAGCATCAAGAGCAGCCAGCTGCTTGATGATTTCTTCTTTCTTTGCCATGTTTTCTATCTCTACCGAGCGTTGCGAAGAAGTTGCTTTGTTCTTCTGTGCAAAGAAGTAGTCGCAGGCACCGATGAAGCGTTTCCATACTGCATCCGAATGTTTTTTTGCCACCGGACCGATGGTTTTCCATTCCTTTTGCAATTGAGTGAGGATTTCGGCGGTCTGTTTCCAGTCGGTACTGTCTTTCAAGGCTTCCGCCTTTTCGCACAGTGCTTTTTTCTTTTCCAGATTTTCTGCCATGTTTTCCTTAATCTGTTTGAAGAAGGCGGCTTTCCGTTTGAAGAACTCATCGCATGCAGCGCGGAAACGTTCGAATATTTTGACGTTCATTTTCTGCGGTGCATAGCCGATGGTTTTCCATTTTGCCTGCAAGGCAAGAATCTCCTGTGTTTTGTTCTCCCAGTCGGCAAAAGTCTTCAGCTTGTCGTATTCCATCGCTTCAGCGATTTCGCAGATGACCGTCTTCTGGTCGAGGTTGTTCTGCTCCTTTTCTTTCAGCATTTCGAAGTGTTGCTGATGACGGCGGTTTACGGCAGTAGAAGCAGCTTTGAAGCGTGCCCAGATGCTTTCGCGCAAGTCTTTTGCCACGGGACCGATGTTGCGGAACTCCTGATGCAACTTCTGAAGCTGATGGAAAGCAGATACTACATCGGGCTCTTCTGCCAGTTTCTCAGCAGCTTCGCACAAGTGGGTTTTCTGTTCCAGGTTTTTCTTGAAGTCGTATTCACGGAATTCGTTATTCAGCTTCACCATGTCGTAGAACTTTTCGGTATAGAGTTGGTATGATTTCCATAGTTCGTTCACCTTGCCGACGGGTACTTGCTTGATGTCATTCCATTCCTGCTGAAGCTGCTTGAACTCGTTGTATATCTTGCTGGTGTCTTCTGTTGTTTCAATCAGTGCTTTCATCTTATCGAGGATGGCAAGCTTTTTCTGCAAGTTTTCTTCTTTTTCCTGTTCCAGTTCGGCTGCCATAACACTTCGCTTTTCTTTGATGGAGCTCATGATTTCCTTGAACCTTGTTTCCCACGGGTCGGGGGCAGGGACAAAGTCATCCGCATTACCGCCTTCATCAATAAAGGCTTTACGCGCTGCGTCTTGTTCAGCTTTGTGCAGTTTGTAAAAAGTTTGTTTTAAAAAATCGATTTCTTGTTTGTCTGCATTGCAGGCGTCTTTGTTGATTTCTGTCAGACGTTCTACCACTTCTTCCTGTGTTTGCTTAGGTGCATACACCGGTTTGTCGGTTGATTCAACAGATTCAACAGTGGGAACCGAAGTTTCAGGTACGTTGTTTTCCTGAACTTCAGTTAGTGGGCGGTTTGTTTCGTTTACTTCCATCGTATGTAGATTTTAGAGAATATCTGGTTTTAATTCTTCACCAATTACAAATTAAAAGAATAAAATCTGATTTTCATATTTTTTTGATAATTATTTTTAAGTGTACCCTCACTTTTTTCTTTTTTCTTATGCCAGAAGCACGGTGATACCCATATACATCAGCATTCCGATGATGTCGTTGGTAATGGAAATAAACGGTCCGGTAGCAATGGCAGGGTCGATTTTCAGCTTTTCCAGAGTCATGGGAACCAGAGTGCCGAAGATGGAAGCAAACATCACAACGGCAAACAGGCTGATGGATACCGAATAGCTGACCGTGGCACTGGCACCGAAACGGATGAAGTTGTAGATATATACCAGCATGGAGATGATGGTGGCGTTGATGAGTGCCACTACCGATTCTTTAAGTACTTGCTTGAAGGTATTGCCTGCATCTAAAGAGCTGTTTGCCAGTCCTTGCACGACCAGTGCGGACGATTGGGTACCGACATTTCCGCCTGTACCACCTATCAATGGAATGTAGAGTGCCATTTCGGGATGGGCGGCAAAGGTCGTGTCGAAGTTGCCGAGAATCATTGAGTTTCCGATTCCTCCCAACATTCCAATCAGCAGCCAGGGCAGGCGTGCTGTGGTTTGGCGAAATACATTGTCGTGTGACTCGACATCTTGTGACAGACCGGAAGCCAACTGGTAGTCACGTTCGGCTTGTTCGCGTACCTCGTCCATTACGTCATCGACCGTGATGCGTCCTACCAGTCTGCCGATGCTGTCGACTACCGGAAGAGCCACCAGGTCGTATTTTTCAATGACTTGTACCACTTCTTCCAAGGGGGTGTCTACATGTACCGAAATGGGATCTTTTTTCATCACATGTTTTACTTTCGACACCGAAGGGCTGGTAATCATTTTCTTCAGCGGGAATACGCCGCGCAGGCGCTCATCGTCGTCTACTACATATACATAATAGATTTCGTCCATGTCTTCTGCCTGAATGCGCATTTCGCGCAGGCATTCGGGCATACTCAGGTTTTCGTTTACGATGACCATTTCGGTACCCATCAGACCACCGGCAGTATCTTCATCGTATTTCAGCAAATCGACAATGTCGCCTGCCTGTTCGATGTCTTCGATATGCGAAAGGACTTCTTCCTGTTTGTCTTCGTCCATATCACGGATGATGTCTACTGCATCATCCGAGTCCATATAGTCGACAAACCTTTTGGCAATGGTTTCTGAAGGCAGGATTTCGAGGAAACGTTTACGGGCGTCCTCATCCATTTCAATCAATACGTCGGCTGCCTTTTCATTGTCTAATAACAAGTATATGGAACGTGCCTCTTCTGCATCCAGTTCGTCACACAATTCGGCAATATCGGCAGGGTGCAAATCGTTCAGGAGCTCTTTCAGCTTGTCTGATTCTTTGTTTTCAATCAGTTCGGATACTTTTTTTATTTCTTCGTTTTCCATACCTTATATATATTAGAGGTGGTTCTTAAGTTTTTGAGTTCTTAAGTTTTTGGGGTTCTTAAGTTTTGGGGTTACCACAGATTCTTTCAATTGCCAATCATTAATTGTTAATTGTTAATTGTTAATTATTAATTGTTGATTGTCAATTGAAACCAGTGCTTCTTCCACCCGGTTGGTCAGACTGATAAAATCTTGTACCGAAAGTTGTTCGGGACGTTTGTTGAATATTGTATCGGCACTGAGCGGATGACTTTTGTCTAAAATGGTAGAGATGGAATTGCGCAATGTCTTTCTCCGCTGATTGAATGTCGTCTTAACGATTTGTTTGAACAGCTTTTCATTGCATCCCAGGTGTGTCGTGTCATTGCGTGTCATGCGTATGACGGCACTTTTCACTTTGGGGGGCGGATTGAACACATGTTCGTGGACCGTGAACAGGTATTCTACCTTGTACCATGCCTGAATCAGGACACTCAAGATGCCATATGTCTTGTTGCCTGGTGATGCAGCGATGCGTTCTGCCACTTCTTTTTGTATCATTCCGGTGCAGCAGGGGATGAGGTCTTTGTTGTCCAGCATCTTAAAGAATATCTGGCTGGATATGTTGTAAGGGTAATTGCCCGTCAG
Source organism: Bacteroides sp. An279 (assembly GCF_002159615.1). Classification (NCBI taxonomy): domain Bacteria; kingdom Pseudomonadati; phylum Bacteroidota; class Bacteroidia; order Bacteroidales; family Bacteroidaceae; genus Bacteroides; species Bacteroides sp. An279. The sequence goes on along the minus strand of NZ_NFJA01000015.1, from coordinate 38,620 downwards.
GACAAAGGGTTTCCCGTCGAACAGTTTAGACAAGTCCATCTGTAAAAAATCCTGTTCGATGATATTGTCGCCCAACTCTGCGAAGTTGTTGTGTAAATAGGCGACCGATTCGAAATCAAGTTCTACTACTTTCAGCGGTCTGCCTTTCCTGACAAGGAACTGGGTTAATACGCCCATGCCGGGTCCTACCTCCAGGATTGGCAATTCTGGACAGGTGTCCACCGTGTCGGCAATATCGCTGGCAATCTGTAAATCTTTTAAAAAATGCTGCCCTAAAAATTTTTTTGGCCTGACTGACTTCATTCTGTATGTATTTTCTTTATAAATAACGATTTTATTCGAGCAAGATATTATCTTTGCATATTGCAAAGTTAAGCATTAATCTTAAATACATGAGTAAAATTGAACAGAGTGGTATAAAAAAACTTATAAATAAGGTCTTGCAAATTGTTTTGCCTTTGGTTCTGGGTGCGGCTATCTTGGTATGGACGTATCATGGGTTCGACTTCCGGAAGGTGTCTTATGTGTTGGGGCATGGTATGAATTATGGTTGGATGTTGTTTTCGCTGGTGTTTGGAGTGCTGTCGCATGTGTTTCGCGGATGGAGATGGAACTTGGCTTTGGCACCTTTGGGCGAATATCCGAAAGCATCAAACAGTGTGTATGCCATATTCGTGTCGTATGCTGCCAATCTGGTGATTCCCCGTGTGGGAGAAGTGTCCCGTTGTGGTATCTTGTCGAAATTCGACCAGGTGTCTTTCTCTAAATCTTTGGGTACAGTCGTATCCGAACGTCTTATCGACTCGGTGTGTGTGGTGTTGATAACGGTGGTGACTTTAATTTTACAGTCAGGTATCTTTGCCCGTTTTTTCCGGATAACTGGGACCGACGGGGCTTTTTTTCTCCATCTGTTTACTTCGACCAACTTTTATATTACCTTGCTCTGCATAGCGGCTGCTCTTGTGTTGGCATATTGGCTGGTGCGTAACTTGGCTGTGTTTGCCCGGATGAAAGGATTGATACAGAATGTATGGGTGGGATGTCTTTCTATCCGCAACGTACATCGTCCGTGGCTTTATATTCTGTATACAGTTGCCATTTGGGCATGTTATTTCCTGCATTTTTACTTGACTTTTTATTGTTTCGGCTTTTCGGCACATTTGGGTTGGATGGCAGGACTGGTATTGTTTGTAGTGGGGAGTATTGCCGTGATTGTCCCTACGCCCAACGGTGCCGGTCCGTGGCATTTTGCTGTGATAACAATGATGATGATGTATGGCGTCAGTAAGGAAGATGCCGGAATATTTGCTTTGCTGGTACACGGAATTCAAACCTTTTTATTAATTTTGTTAGGTATTTACGGATTGGTGGCTTTGCCGCTTACAAATAAACATAAAACTTAAAATCTATGAGTGACATTCTTTCGCTTGCTCCACAGAATGTGTGGAAGCACTTCTATTCGTTGACACAAGTTCCTCGTCCGTCAGGACATTTGGAGAAAATTCAGGCATTCTTGTTGGAATTTGGCAAGAGTGTGGGTGTGGAATCTTTTCAGGATGAGGCTGGAAATATCATATATCGCAAGCCTGCCACTCCAGGTATGGAAAACCGGAAGACCGTAATTTTGCAGGCACACATGGATATGGTTCCTCAAAAGAACAAGGACACCGAACACGATTTCGAGAAAGACCCGATTCAGGCATACGTGGAAGACGGTTGGGTGCGTGCCAAAGGTACGACGCTGGGTGCTGATGACGGTATGGGGGTGGCTGCTATCATGGCGGTTATGGAAGACAAAACCTTGAAGCACGGTCCGCTGGTTGCCTTGATTACGGCAGATGAAGAAACGGGCATGTATGGTGCTTTCGGCTTGAAGCCGGGAACTATTGAAGGGGATATCTTGCTGAATCTGGACTCGGAAGAAGAAGGTGAATTGTATATCGGATGTGCCGGAGGGGAGGACCTGACCGCAACCTTGGAATATAAGGAAGAAAAGACCGATCCTGCAGATGTGGCTCTGAAAGTGACATTGAAAGGATTGCGCGGAGGACATTCGGGTATTCAGATAGGTTGGGGACATGCCAATGCCAATAAACTGATGGCTCGTTTCCTGAATCAGGTCATAGCCTATGATGAGGCTTGCCTTGTGTCGTGGGAAGGTGGAAATATGCGTAATGCCATTCCACGTGAGTGTGAGGTGGTGATTACGGTGCCTGAAGAGGAGGTAGATGATGTGATGGCATATGTGGGCGAGTGTGAACAGGTGTGGCGTGATGAATATGCCACCATCGAGGATGGCTTGTCGTTTAAGGCAGAGCGTGTGGATTTGCCCGAATACATGGTTCCCGAAGAAATCCGCGATAATCTGGTTGATGCTATTTATGCTTGCCCTAACGGTGTGGAACGATATATCCCGACCATTCCCGATACGGTAGAGACTTCATCCAATCTGGCTATCGTAGACGTTAAAGGCGGGAAGGCTTCTGTCAAGATATTGACCCGCAGTGCACGTGAGTCGATGAAAGATTACCGCAATACGGCACTCGAAAGCTGCTTCTCGATGGCAGGTATGCGGGTGGAACGTTCTGGCGGCTATTCGGGTTGGGAACCGAATGTCAATTCACCCATTCTTCACGCGATGAAAGAGGCTTATCAGGCTCAGTTTGGTACAGCTCCCGAAGTGAAGGTCATCCATGCAGGGCTGGAATGTGGCATTATAGGTGCGGTGATCCCAGGTTTGGACATGATTTCTTTCGGTCCCACACTGGTAGGTCCGCATACGCCCGATGAGAAGTGTGAAATTGCATCCGTATCTAAATTCTACGACTTCCTGACGGCTACGCTTGCCAATACACCGGAGAAGTGACGTGTACGATAAGCATAGAAAAAAGAGGTGTGCCGTAATTGGCACATTTCTTTTTAATACTTCCTGCGGCATTAAATTGTGTATTTTGTATATGTCACATGATAAAGACGATGTGCACATCATCTCTACGGAAATGGTGCAAAAGGTTCAGAAAAATGCACAAATCCATATCGTGGTATGGTATAATATGAGAAAAGAATTCTGTATGCTTTTTTAATGTTTTATGGATATTCGCATTCGGGCATATTGCATATACCCGAATGTAGCAACTTATCCACACGGACATTTTCAAGGCGTATGCGATACGCCCTTACGAACAATTGGGCAAAATGCGGATATTCCTATTTTTATATTTGATTTAAGGGGCATGTGATACCGACCCTCGTAGGTGATAGTACGGCTTATGCCTTGATTATCCGCAAGAATTTTTCTACGTCCCGCCGTATCATCTGGTAAGTGGGCGACTCTTTATAGTTGGTGTTTTTATGTATGACTAATGCCACATCGACCTGGCTGCGCTGGTAGGCGGTCAGTTCGTTGCGCCGTTGGGTTTCATGCAGGGCGAGGTCGTTGATTTGTTGTTCGCGTTCGCGCCGCAGATAAGTGCATACCGGTGTCAGGAGGCGCATCACTACATTGTCGAGGATGTGATGTCCTTGGATAAACATGTAGGTGTTTTCGGGATATACTCCTAAGTGCTTAAACTCTTCCTTCATCGCTTCCACTTCGGGAATGCCTTCGGGATGGCGGTGCTCCAAGTCACGCAGTTTGCGGTTAACCTTTTTGGCCATAACTGCAAGGCTGTATTCGGGATGATGTATGCCTACTTGGTCTATTTTGACATACGAACAGAAATCCATCAGAGAGAACTCTGACAAATTGTGCCGGCGGTAGAACCATACCGACCATACGAAAAGCGGATAGGCTATCTGTGAGTAGAGTTTCAGGTATGCCGGAAAGTCTATCAGGACATGGTCGTTCAGTGTTGCCGTGACGCATACTTCGTGCAGCCCTTCGGCATAGCAATGGTAGTTTTCGATGGCGTAGGCATAGGTTTGCAGCACGTAGGGGTTTTCTATCATATAACGTGAGGTCTGGGTACGTCCTTGCAGCAGGTAGTCGTAATCGCTGTCTACACAGGCTATCATATTTTCTCCTAATTGTTTTCCCAACTGGTTCATCAATACGCTTTTCTTTCCTTTTGCCAGCGAAGTTCGTGAAGGAAGCATCACTTCGAAATAACGGTTTTCGTTTTCGTACTCAGCCAATAGGGAGCGCCAAAAAGACACATCGTCATAGCTCTCTACATAAGCTACGATTTTTCTCCGCGCGTGTTTAGGCTTCAGGCTGTTGGCTGCGCCCAGATACATCGAGGACAAGTTGTCGGTCAGTCTTTTTCCCATGGTGTTTGTTTTTTAATGAGTGGTAATGTCGCTCACTTCGGTTACGGCATCTATCCAGCCGTTCATGATGACAGCTGGCGAGTGGGTGGTCAGGATGATTTGTGCGTTCGGGTTCAGTTGACGGATGAGGGTGATGAGGCGTTGTTGCCATTCTACATGCAGTGATATTTCAGGTTCGTCCATAAACAAGGCATAGGGCTGTTTGTCCTGTACTAATACGGTGAGTAGGATAACCAGCATCTGCTTTTCGCCTGATGAGAGCTGATAAGGGGTGAGCTCATCGCCGTCTTGTTCGAACAGGATTTCGTTGCTTTTGCGGTTGATTTTCTTGCCCGTGTCGCTGAACAGGTCATCTATCAGGTCCTGGAACAGTGTTTTTGCTTTCGACATTTCAGGTGCCTGGGCTTGTTGGGCGGGGTCGCCACTGGTCAGCATTTCGATGATGCGGTTGCCGATGTTTACCTGATAGTCCAAGTAGCGGCGTTGTAATTGGTAGAGTTGCCAGTCGAGTTCGGTTTTTACGTTTTGGTTGCCTATTTTTTCAAGTAAGCCCGAGCTGATGAGTGGGCGGTCGAAGCTGCGGATGACATCGAAATTGATGTATGTGGCATCTTCGGGCGAGAAACTGAATGATACCCCTTCTTGAAATCCGTTAGTCAAGGCTCCTCCTTCCAGTGCGGTCAGACTTCGGACGGAGTTGTTCAGAATAGTACTCTTGCCGATGCCGTTCACACCGCTTAGGATATTGACATCGGGGCGCAGGTTCCATGAAATGTCTTTGCGTCCCCACATCCTTTTAATATCAATGCGTTTGATGTAATCTGCCTGCTTTTTCATAACTTCTATGTTTTTTTGGTTGGCAGGTAAAAATACAGATAATAATGGAATTTATCAACAATTCAGCCTTTCTTTTTCAGAGAACTCGTACCTTTGTATCTTGAAATCATTTACGGATATGAAAGAACAATCTACGATACACTCTCCAGTATTGTATCTGCAGCATCAATACGACTTGTTGCGGATGGAGTACGAATACGAGAAAGAACAGTTTCGCCAACAGACTGAATTGATGGGCGTAGGCAGGAAGGTGAAACGCGGGATGTGTTGGTATCCCGTCAGCATCGGACGAAATTATTACAATGCCTTGAATCAGTTGGTAGTGGAAGTGGAACGGAAGGAAGATAAGGAGATAGAACACTTGTTCGAGTATGGGCGTCCAGTGTGCTTTTTTACGCAGGACATGACGGGGAAACTTGCGTACCTCAACTTTGTGGCGACGGTGAGTTATGTTGACGAGGACCGAATGGTAGTGGCACTTCCTAATGCCGATGCTTGGGCTGCATTGCAGGGCAAAGATGTGCTGGGTGTACAGCTTTATTTCGATGAAACCAGTTACCGCCTGATGTTCGAAGCTTTGAAGCAAGTGATAGGTGCGAAGAACAACCGTTTGGCGGAGTTGCGCGACATCTTCCACGGTTCTGTTCCTGCTTCTGCTTTTACCTTCCAGCCTGTGCGCTTCCCGTGGCTGAATCGTACGCAGGAAGAAGCCGTCAATAAGGTGCTTCATGCCAAGGATGTTGCTATCGTGCACGGCCCTCCAGGGACGGGAAAGACCACTACGCTGGTTGAGGCAATTTACGAAACTCTGCACCGCGAAAATCAGGTGCTGGTGTGTGCACAGAGCAATATGGCGGTGGATTGGATTAGCGAAAAGCTGGTAGACCGGGGCGTGAACGTGTTGCGTATCGGAAACCCGACCCGCGTAAACGACAAAATGCTTTCATTCACTTATGAACACCGTTTTGAGTCACATCCTGACTATCCGCAACTGTGGGGTATCCGTCGTGCTATTCGCGATCTCTATGCCCGGATACGTAAGACAAGCAATCGTGAAGATGTCCGTACGAAAATTAATTCGTTGAAAGACCGTGCTACTGAACTGGAGGTGCGTATCAATACCGCTCTTTTTTCTGAGGCACGGGTGATAGCTTGTACGCTTGTAGGTAGTGCTAATCGTTTGCTGATGGGGCAGAAATTTGGTACTTTGTTCATTGATGAGGCAGCGCAGGCACTGGAGGCTGCCTGCTGGATAGCTATCCGTAAGGCAGACCGCGTCATTCTGGCAGGCGACCATTGTCAGCTTCCGCCTACAGTGAAATGTTTGGACGCTTTGCGTGGAGGTTTGGGTGACACGCTGATGCAATGTATCGTGCGTCAAAAACCTGAAACGGTTTCGCTCCTGAAAGTGCAGTACCGGATGAATGACGAGATTATGCGTTTCTCGTCCGAATGGTTCTACGGAGGCATGCTCCAGTCGGCTCCCGAAGTGAAATACCGCAGCATACTCGATTTCGATACACCCATCGAATGGATAAACACAGAAGGAATGGATGCCGGCGAAGAGTTTGTAGGCGAAAGCTACGGGCGCATCAACAAAGCCGAAGCTGAACTCTCCATCGGCCAGCTGAAATCCTACATCACCCGCATCGGCAGGGAACGGTTCCTCGAAGAACGCATCGATGTCGGATTGATTTCCCCTTACAAGGCACAAGTGCAATACCTCCGCCAGCTGCTCCGGCGCGACGCGTTCTTCAAGCCTTTCCGTTCCTCGATAACGGTCAATACGGTCGACGGTTTCCAGGGACAGGAGCGTGATGTAATCCTCATCAGTCTGGTGCGTGCCAACGAGGACGGCCAGATCGGGTTTCTCAACGACTTGCGCCGGATGAACGTAGCCATCACCCGTGCCCGCATGAAGCTCATCATCTTGGGCGATGCCTCCACCCTGACGCGCCACGCCTTCTACCGGAAGCTGTATGAGTATATCAAGGGGCTGCATGAAGCATGACAAGTGGTCATTCCACTTCGGTATGGTCTGCATCATTTTGCCTTTTCACCCGTTTTACCGTATGCTTGATTTTGCCTATCAGGAAATTGAGTTCAAGGCTTGATTCTGTTTCGGATGTTTCCAGGTCAGGCATGACTATGCTTGAAAGCATTTCTCCAATGTGTTGCATCTTGGATTGCTGCGATTTGCCATCCGTTTCACCGTGTAAGGCGTGCAATTCACGCTTGAGCTGGCGCACAGAGGCAAATGTCTCTATGATAGCAAGGGTGGCTTGCGTAGCTTGCGGACTTTTCAGGATAGTGGCAAGCATATACAATCCTTTCTCCGTGAACGCTTTGGGGAGAACACGGGTCTTGGGTGATAGATTTGCGGTCGAATTTTTCGACCGCAAATATTCCATCTCTTCATCCGATAATTGGAATACGTAACCTTGAGGAAATTTATCCGGATTATTTCTGACCGCTTCATTCACCCGTTTTGTTTCCACCCCATATAATTCGGCAACATCCACATCTAATATCACCTGACAATCTCTAATTAGGATGATTTTTTGCCGTACCTGTTCAAATAGATTGACTGTACGCTGAGGGATGCGTTCTGCCCTTTCGTTTAAACCGTTGTTTTTATCCATGATAAAGTTTATGTCATTTATTGAAGTTCTTTATAGACAATAACGCAAACCGTATCATAAGTACATCACAAAACACAAACGGAATAAATAAAAAAATCTGTGCCCCATTAAAATAGGATAAACCTTACCGCAACACCGCCTGCCGCTTCTTCCGGAACTCATGCAAGCGTTTTAAGGCATGTTTCCGGCTCAACAGGATTTCCCTCCGGTAGAGGAAGAATGTAAGAAGGAAATAAATGCCTGCCTGCATCCATAATGCCCGGTATTCGGGCAAGACATCGTTCAGTGTGGCTCCCATCGTCTGTATGCGGATATATCCGTTGATGCCGAAAGTAGAAGGGAATATCCACGACACCGCTTTCCAGAAATCCGGGATTGCCGCTCCAGGCCATGAAATGCCTGAGATGAACAACAAAGGCAACGATGTGAACACGAATATCATCATGCAGTCTTCACGCCTCCGGATGAGACATGAACATGCCATGGCAAAGAAAATGCATGCCAGCAGGTAGGGCAGGACAAAGGCTGCCAATGTATCCGGCGAAGCAAGAAAGACCAGCCGGAACATCTTGGGCACCGCACAAAGGATATATGCCGCCACGGCAAGATAGACCAAAAGATAAGCCAAGGACTTCCCGAAAATAATGCGGATGGCACCCTGATAATGGCGTACCATGGGCACCAAATCCCGGAAACGGTTGTTCTCGCGCGCCGTACCCGCCGACAGACCTATCCCGAGCAATAAGGTCTGCTGGATAATCAGGATAAGCACGGCAGGGATAAGAAAGCTGGCGAATCCGTCCTGCGGATTATAGAGCGATACCGCTTCGTAATCTATCGGGCGGACCGTAATCTCATCCTGCCGCCCGGTGGTATTGCCCGCACGCCGGATTTGGATATCCTTGTTCATCTCCAGCGAAGCCTCGGTATTGGCAAGCAAAAGCGCCTTATAATAAAGCATGCCGCTCATGTCGGCAAAGATGGAAACATGCGCCTGCTCTCCCGAAGCCAAGTCGCGGCTAAAATCTTCGGGAACATAAACCACGCCGTATATTTTTTGCTTTTTCAGCAAAAGCCGGGCTTCTTCCATATCGGAACAATAAGACACGATACGGACATCCGGACCTCCGTCTACCCGGCGGAGGTATTCGCGGCTCACGGAAGAACGGTCGGCATCGACCACAGCCACGGGCACTTCACGCACCACTTCATTGGTATAGATGAATGCATAGACCAGCGGATACGCCAAAGGCACAAGGAGGAAAAAAATCACTACGCCCTGGTCTTTGACGGTCATCTTCAGCTCTTCCTTACAGATATGGAACAATCCGGCGATGCCCTGCTTTATAGTATGTCTGAACGAATATTTTTTCATAATCCATCGGTTTTAGGGGATATATACATAGTGCAACATTTCCGTGCGCAACTTCTTCAGCACAAAGAACGGAAGAAGCAAGAAAAGCAAAAGCGCCACTATGGGTTGCCATACGTAGACGAGCGGATAACCGTTTAAGGCAAGGTTTACATATATCAGGAAATAATGCCGTAAGGGGAATAAAACCGCCAGCCCTTGCAAGACGGGATGCATCGCCATGACCGGAAAGGTAAATCCGGAGATGGAAAATGAAATGACTCCCCATAACGAAGCCGCACTCAAGGCAAGGCGGAGGGTGCCGAACATGCCAAAGAAGAAGATGCCGACCGCCTGCGAAGCCAGCACCAGCAACAATCCCGCAAGAAGCATCGGGAAAATGCCGCTATTGCAAGGATAATGCAAGAACCCGTACAGATAGACATTATAGAATACGGTCACGATAAAGAAGATAACCGTATGCGGCAAGAGTTTCCCCACCAATGCCGTGCTGATAGAATTGTCTGCCAGACGCATCAGGACGTGTGCCGTATTTTCCTTCAGCTCCATGCCTAACGCATACGAGGTGGTCAGGAAAATGAGCAACATCAGGATGCCCGGCAATAAGGTATTGCACAAATACACCGAATAATTCAGCCACGGATTGTTCAACGCATGGGTGTCAATAACGACGGGCTGGAGAAACGCCATTGCCTGCTCTTCGGTAGCCCCCTTGGCTAAAAGCGTGCTCTGCCCGATGGCACCCGAAGCAAGTTCCGACATCGTGCGCTGGTCGCGGTACAGCAACGACCCTGCGATGAGGTACGCGTAATTGATGTAAAACGACACGCGGGGCTGCCTTCCGGAGATGGCTTCCTCGGTGGTGCCTTCGGGTATGTAATAAAAAGCATAAATCTCGCCACGCTGGACCGCCTTGCGTGCTTCGTGGAAATTTGCATAACGAGCCGTGACATGCGTTTGCTGGAATGCATCCAAATTGCGGATGATGCTTCGCGTAGTCGCCGTATTGTCCATATCCACAACACCTGCGGGCATGTTTGTAGGCAAGCCGTTTGCCATCAGCGTGGTAAAGAACACGTAGCAGAATACCGGTGCTATTACCATGCAGAAGAGGTAAATCGGCCGGGTCGCGATGTGCCGCAGTTCGCGTACGGCTATACGGTACAGGCGTTTATGAATGGTTGTGTGCATAAGTTTTTGAGTTCTTAAGTTTTTAAGTTTTTGAGTTTTTGGGTTCTTAAGTTTGTTGGTTTGTAAGTTTTTTCTATTATCAACTCAAAAACTTAAGAACTCAAAAACTTAAAAACTCACTTTTTAACTATCGCCGACATGCCCGGCCGCAGGTTCTCTACCGGCTGTACGGGCTTGGCTTTAATTTCGAATGTCTTCAGGTCGAAACCGCCGGTGGTCTTGGTCGCCTTCCATGCGGCATAAGTTCCTAAGTCTTTCATATAGGTCACTTTAAATGTGGCGTCTTTTTCCAATGCCGGGATAAACGCCGAAATCTCGCCCCCTACATGGAAATCTTTCAGATAGTCTTCACGCACGTTAAACGTCACCCACATGTCATCCAGTTGGGCTACATTCATGATGGGTGCTCCGGTGCCGACCAGTTCGCCTACCTTAGGGAATATCTCCGTCACTTCTCCATCGGCAGATGCCGTGAGATACGTTTCGCTGACATATGAATTTACTTCAGCCACAGCACCTTCCGCTTGGCGCACCTTGGCGGCAGTCATCAACTTGTCTTCCCGTTGTGCTCCGTTTTTTGCCATTGTATATTGAGCTTTGGCAGCACGTTCGGTGGCCACCATTGCGTCATATTGTGCTTTGGTTTCATCGCGCTTTTGTGCCGACATCACTCCTTCTTCGTACAGGCGGTTTACCCGTTGGTATGATTTTTCGGCGATTTCCAGGCCTGCTTTGGCTTTTTGCCACATTTCGTAGGCGGCTTGCAATTGTTCGGCACGGGTGCCACGTTCGGCTTTTTCATTCAGCGCTTGGGCAGCCTGTTCCAAGGCTTCCGCTTGCGAGAGTTTCGCCATTACATCGGGCGCTTCGAGGATAGCAAGGGTATCACCGGCTTTCACTGCATCTCCCTCGTCTACGAAAATTTTCAGGATACGTCCGGGCACTTTGCTCGATACACGATATTCGTTGGCTTCGGCTTGTCCTTGTATGATTTCAGTACCTTTCCGGAAAGTGATGAAGCCGATAATGCTTACAATCAATACCACTGCTACGAGTGTAATGAATGCCAGCATGATGTTGTTGCGTTGCGTTCTTTCTGCCATATTGTTTGTCTTATTTTAGTGTTCCCATTGATTTGTTCAAATAGATTTCGCTCATTTTCAGGTCGATTTGTGCGTCAATCTTTCCCGATTGTGCCGAGAGCCAGGCGGTCTGTGCTTCCAGTACGTTGCTGGTGGGGATGACTCCTTCACGGAAACCCAAATTGGCGTAGCGCAGGTTCTCTTCTGCCTTTTCCATATTCTTTTCTGCCATAACCAGTTTCTTGGTGGCTTCGTTTACCTTGTATGAACTTTGAGTGACCTGTAATTCGATTTTTTCTTTTGCATCGTCCAGCCGGTAGCGGGCAATGTTGGCTTCAGCTTTGGCGGCACGTACTTTGTAAATACCTTCTCCCCAATGGAATACCGGTATACTGACCACTACACCTATGCCCCACATGCCGCGAAAGCGGTTCTCGAATCCATTTACTAATGAAGGGTTGGTAAACAGGTAGTTGGCGGTTAGTCCTATGGAGGGTAGAAATTCGGCTCGTGCCACGTTTACCTTTTGCCGGTAGATTTTCTCGGCAAGTTCCAGACTTTTCAATTCTTCGCGGTTGGCAAGTGCTGTACCCACGTTGCTTTCGGTATAGGTGGTTGGTAAGGCAAGGTCTTTCATATCCTCGTCCGCCAGACGGATATCGGTGTCGAGCGGAACTCCGCACAATTGGCAAAGTACCATTTTTGCCAGGGCAAGTCCGTCTTCTACTTGAGTCAGTGTCATTTCCGCTTCGTTCACTTTTACTCTGACGCTTAAAGCATCAGCAGTAGTGGCAACGCCTTGCTCTACCATTTTTGTTACATCCGAGTCGAGCCTTTGAACCAGTTTCACAAAACTTTCAGCGAGATGCTTTTTATTTGCCAGCGAGACTACTTGCCAGTAAGCCTGGTCAGTATTCAGGATGACGTCTTGCATTCCTGTGGCGTGTTGCGAGGCGGCAAGCTGTTCGGCATAGCGGGTGATTTTGTTGTATGCAATGATTTTTCCGCCCATGAAGAGAGGTTGGGTCAGGGTGGCAGCACCAGCATAGAGGTTACGTGTGTCTGTGCGGAACGCGTCTACGATGCTTCCACCTACGCCATTCAGTGCATCGGGTATCTGCCCCATTACGCCCGAAAGGGGGGTGAGCAAGGGGAGCAGTTCGGGATGTGTGGCTGCTATCTGTTGCATCTGTGCACCCAGTTGTTGGAGTTGAGGGACAAGAGCTGTTCCCATGTTTCCGATGGCTTGCTGTTGTTCATTGCTGAGCAGGGAGATTTCCTTTTGCGTGCGCATATAAGTGCCCGTCACGTTTATTTTGGGCAGGAAATTGGTGAAAGCGGCTTTTTGTTGATAATGTGCCGCGTTTATTTTTTCCTGTGCGATGCGCAGCTCCTTGTTGTTTGCTAGGGCAAGGTTTCTGCAGCTGTCCAGTGTGAGTATGCGTTGGGCTTGTGCCACTGTGACAAGTGTGCCCAGCAGGATGATGGTCAGAATTTTTTTCATTGCCAATTTGTTTAGGTTTTCTGCTTACTTGTGCAAGCAGAACAAATGTACTGACAATAAAACAAACAGGCAAACGATTTGGTTTAAAAAAACCTTAGCTTTTTTTGTTTGGTCTTGTAAAATGTTCTCATTTGGTCAGGAGGCTTATTCTCAAAACGAAGGTATATTCACCGGCCGTTGCATATATTTGCAATGACCGATGAATATATGATATGCAGGCAAAGGAAGTGCCTTTCATTTTGATTCTGCTTGGGCAGACAAATGGTGGACATTGTATTTTGTAATAGGGACAATTGGCTTATATGTAAAACCTGTGTCAGAGTCCCATCAGGGCAGCAAGTCCTTTGTCGACACCCGAAAAACCCATAAATGCCATTGCCAGCAGGCCGGCAGTAATCAGCGCAATAGACATTCCTTGCATTCCTTTCGGGATATTGACCAGACTAAGCTGTTCGCGGATGCCGGCAAAAACTATCAGGGCAAGGGCAAATCCCAAGGCTGTAGAGAAAGCATAGACCACGCCTGTCAGCAGGTCGAAATCTTTTTGGATGACCAGAATGGCTACACCCAGGATGCAACAGTTGGTGGTGATAAGCGGCAGAAACACGCCCAATGCCTGATAGAGTGCCGGTGACACTTTTTTCAAGATGATTTCGACCATCTGTACCAGCGCGGCGATGACAAGGATAAAAGCAATGGTTTGCAGATAAGCTAGTCCGAATGGGTCGAGTACGAATTTCTGGATGACGTAAGTGACGATGGTGGAAAGCGTGAGCACAAAGGCTACGGCAGCTCCCATACCCATTGCTGTTTCTACTTTCTTCGATACACCCAGGAAAGGACAAATTCCGAGGAATTGCGACAACACGATGTTGTTCACAAAGATAGCGGTGATAAATATAAGGATATATTCCATGGTTTGTTGTTTTTTATTTTAGAGTTTAAGAAGTTAATGCCGATGGTCGAGCTGCATCTGCGGAGTATGGGCTCTTTGAACTCTTTAATTATTCTTTTTTAATCTGTTTACAATCGCAATGAGATATCCCAAGGCGATGAAAGCACCCGGAGCCAGAACGAAGACCAGCATGCCATATTGTTCGGGCAGGATGGAAATGCCGAACAGTTTGCCTGTGCCTAAAAATTCACGCACACCGCCTAGTAAGGTAAGTGCAATGGTGAAGCCCAGGCCGATGCCCAGTCCATCGAAAAGAGAGGCTATCGGAGTATGCTTGCAGGCAAAAGCTTCGGCGCGTCCCAGCAGGATACAGTTGACTACGATAAGGGGAATGAACAGTCCCAGTGTGGCGTAGAGTGCGGGTACATAAGCCTGCATCAGCATTTGCAAGATGGTAACGAAGGAAGCAATAACCACGACAAAGATGGGAATGCGTACCATGTCGGGCACAAGGTTTTTGATGCCAGAGATAGCAAAGTTGGAACAGATGAGCACGAACATTGTGGCGAGTCCCATACCCATTCCATTGAGGGCGGATGAGGTTGTTCCCAGCGTAGGACACATGCCTAGCAGGAGCACGAACGTGGGGTTTTCCTTGACGATTCCGTTTATCAGTATCTTAAAATTGTTCATAATGTTCTCCTTTCTTGTTAATGTTGTTGGGAAGCTCCACTGGTGGCATCTACTTGGCCGTTCATATAGGCAGACCAGGCATTGTTTACTGCCTGCAGGAAGGCACGTGAAGTGATGGTGGAAGCGGTAATGGCGTCTATTTCGCCTCCATCCTTGCTTACTGTGAGGAATTGGGTGCCGGGGTTTTTACCGGTAATGTCTCCTTTGGCTCCTTTCTTAAACCAGTCGGAGGCTTTCGAACCTAGTCCCGGAGTTTCTGCATGGCTGAGCAGGGAATAGTCGATGATGTTGCCTTCGGTATCGAAGCCTACCAGTACGGTGAGGGTACCGCCGAATCCATTTGCCGAAGCTTCTACGGCTGCTCCGATGGGCTTGCCCCCTTGCGTGGCAGGATATATCTTGTAGGTGGTGCCTTCTACTTCTACTGTTTCCGCTTCTTCGGCAGGATTGTTGTCAAATCCCGGTATCACCACGGCTATGGCATCGCTCAGAGCTTTGGCATTGGCCTGGGCAATAGGCTCGGCAGTAGCTGCATTGACCCAGCCCAGCAATCCACCGGCTACAATAGAAAATCCAGTCAGCGACAGGATCATATTTTTCAATGACGATTCCAGTTTTTTCATTTTTTTGCTACCTCCCCATAGCGTTTGGGTTTACAATAAGTGTTGATTAACGGAGTGAATGCATTCATAATCAGGATGGCGAATGACATGCCTTCGGGATATGCTCCGAAGGTGCGGATGACTACCGTAAGGAAACCGATGCACACGCCGTAGACGAGCATTCCTTTATGGCTCATCGGCGAGGTTACGTAATCGGTTGCCATAAAAATGGCTCCCAACATCAATCCTCCGGTGAGCAGATGTTGTACGGGCGAGGCATAGACGGGATTCGCCAGGTGCATCAGTCCCGAAAAAACGAATACGGTAGCAAGGATGGATATCGGTATGTGCCACGAGATGATTTTTTTCCACAACATATAAGCCAGTCCGAGAAGCAGGGCAAGGGCACAGATTTCTCCCAGACATCCGGCTCCTGCCTGACAATTTTCAGGAAAACCTATTAACAGGAGCAGGCTGCTGGGCAGGTCGTTCAATACGGAAGGGTCGCCCGACTTGATGGCTTGCTTCATCAGGGCAAGCGGAGTTGCTCCGGTTTCGGCATCAAGGTAAGCTCCCCATTGTCCGGCTTGAGGCCACGAGGTCATTTGTACGGGGAAAGAGATGAGCAGGAATACACGGCCGATGAGTGCCGGATTGAACGGATTGCACCCTAGTCCGCCAAAAGTCATCTTGCCGATACCGATAGCCACGAGGGCACCGATGATGACAATCCATACAGGCAGGTTGGAAGGTAGATTGAATGCCAGTAAGATGCCGGTGATGGCGGCGGAACCATCCCAAAGGGTGTTTCCATCGCGCTTCAGGATGTATTTTGTGATGGCCCATTCGAAGAAGAGGCAGGCTGCTACCGAAGTGAGCGTGACAATGATAGCCCCTAGTCCGAACACGAAGAACGATACGAGCAAGGCGGGGATGAGCGCTATCAGCACGCCATACATATTGCGTTGGATGCTGTCGCCGCTATGCACGTGAGGCGATAAAGATACGATGAGTTTATTTTCCATTTATATTTTCCAATTTATCATTTTCAACTTATAATTCACTTTTTGGTGTTGCGTGCGCGGATGATGGCGCCGACTTTGCCTTTTCCCAACCGGATATTATCGAGTATCGGGCGGTGTGAGGGACAGGTGAACTGGCACGATCCGCATTCGATGCACGACATAATCTGTTCGTGTTCCACGTGGTCCCAATCGCCATGTGCCGAACAGGTGGCAAGCAGGTAAGGTTCCAGTCCCATTGGGCATACACTTACACATTTGGCGCAACGGATACAAGGTTGAGGAGTTGCACGGCGTGCTTCATGTTCGTTCATCAGCAGTACGCCCGAACTTCCTTTGCATATAGGTATGTCGGTGCTCATCAGTGCTTTTCCCATCATCGGACCTCCTCCGATTACCTTGCCGGTATCTTCGGGCATACCTCCGGCTGCTTCTATCAACTGGCTCATCGGAGTGCCCAGTCGGGTAAGAAAATTGGAAGGAGTCTTGAGCGACTTACCTGTGACGGTTACAATGCGTTCGAAGAGGGGCTTATGTTTTTGTACTGCTTCGTAGATGGCAAATACCGTGCCTACGTTTTGTACGATGGCACCTACATGGATGGGCAATGCAGGAGGAGCTGGCACTTGCCGGCGGATAACAGCGTCAATCAATTGCTTTTCGCCCCCTTGGGGATATTTTACTTGCAGAGGAACCACTTCGATACCTGCATAAGCCTTGGCTTTTTCGGAAAGCAGGCGGATGGCATCTGGCTTGTTGTTTTCGATGGCGATGTAAGCACGATTTACCTTGGCGGCCTTCATCAGGATGCAGATGCCTACCAATATTTCATCGGGCTTTTCCAGCATCAGTCGGTGGTCGGCGGTCAGATAAGGTTCACATTCCACGCCGTTGATAATGACGCAAGTTGCCTTGCATCCTGCCGGAGGGCTGAGCTTGACGTGTGTGGGAAAACAGGCACCGCCCATGCCTACGATGCCGGCTTCTTTAATACGTGACACGATTTCCTCGGGGCTGAGGTCGCATGTTTTTAGGAGAGTGGTGCTGCGGTCGATGTCCGGCTCCCATTCATCACCTTCCACATCGATATAGATGGCGGGCTTACGATAGCCGCTGGCATCAATGACGCTATCTATCTTGTTCACCTTGCCAGATACGGACGAGAAGATGGGGGCTGAGACAAATCCTCCTGCTTCTGCTATCCGGGTGCCCACCTTTACCGTATCGCCTTTTTTAACGAGGGGGGTAGCAGGTGCGCCGATGTGTTGTGACAAAGGGAACACCGCCTGTCGGGGGAGGGCAAGGGGTTCGATGGCTTTGCCCGCCGACAATTTATTAGCTGCTGGATGTACTCCACCAATTCTGAATGTCTTCACTTTATCTGTTGTTTTTAAGGTTTTACTTCGGGTTGTTCTATTTCGGCTGAAACGGTTTCCCGTTGTTTACGGGGAGGGAAGTTGACCGCCACGATGGCTCCTTGCGGACATTCCATTTCGCACTTGCGGCACGCCTTGCATTTGGCAGGGTCGATGTAGGCAAGGTTGTTTTCGAGTGTAATAGCTTCGAACGGACAAGTTTTCACGCATTTGCCACATCCGATGCAGGCGGCATCGCACACCTTACGGGCAAGGGTACCTTTGTCTTTGTTGACGCATTGCACATACACACGGCGGTTGTTCTTTCCACGTGGGCGGATTTCGATGATGTTTCGTGGGCAGGCTTTCGCACAGGCTCCACACGCGGTACATTTTGTCTCGTCCACTTCGGGCAGTCCAGTTTGAGGATTGATGCGGATGGCCCCGAACTGGCAGGCATTGGCGCAATCACCATAACCCAGGCATCCGAAGAAACATCCCGTTTCTCCACCTCCGGTGGCGTTTGCCACTACGCACGAGCGCACACCGTCGTATTGCGTGAGCCGGGGACGATTGTCGCATGTGCCGTTGCATCTTACTACAGCCACTTTAGGCTCGGAGGCTTCTGCCTTCAGCCCCAAGATGGCAGCTACCTTCTCCATCGTGGGTTGTCCACCTACGGGACAGAGTTTCCCTTCGAGCGAGCCTGCCTTGACACATGCTGCGGCAAAGCCCGAACATCCCGGAAATCCGCATCCACCGCAATTTGCCTGTGGAAGCACTTCGGCTACCTGGGCAATACGTGGATCTTCGTACACGGCAAATTTCTTCGAAGCCACATACAAGACGATGGCAGATACCAGTCCGATGGCTCCCAATGAAACGACCGCAATTAAAATCATATTCATACGTATAAAGTTAGTTTATTTGATTAGACTACATTTTCCAGCCGGAAGATAAACGAACGGTTCAGTCGCTTACGGCATATATATATAATAAGGTAATAAGGAACCAGTGCACCTAGTGCGGCAAGGGCGGAAACCAACTCATTGTGCGTAAGGTGAAGGACGGAAGCAAGTGCCAAGAGTAAAACCAAAAAAGGAAAGACAAAAGCCAGCAGGACGGCTTTCATGCCCATCGCGGTGGTGCCCGAAATCAATACCTTTTGTCCGACGGCACACACCACTCCTTGTGGGTTACACACATCGATTATCTTTTCTTTTGATTCAGGCACGTGGCAATGTTGCTTGACGCTACATGCCGCGCAAGCTGATGTTTGTTCGATTCTCACCTTCAGGCGAGTTCCGTTGATGCTTTCCACAATACCTAGATGTTTAATGTTACTTGGCATATTTGTAATCTGTACTTTGCAATACGAGGCAAAAATACTATAAATTTTCAGTCGCTGGTAACGTTAACGGTGAATTTATCTGCTAAAAAAAGCAAAATCCAACGGATATGTGTCTTTCTCCCTCTGATTGCATCAGAATGCATGGACGATTAGGGGATGACCTCGGTGGATAAGTAGTGCCGGCGTATCTGTATCTCTCCGCCATATGCTGCATCGTTTGTAAGATTATTAATCTTACAGCGTGAAGATTAATAATCTTTCGGCTTGAAGATTAATAATCTTACAAGCAATGCAGTCATGTGGACTGTCTTATTGACAGTATGTCTGTGGCAATAGAAGCCGATGGAATGTTGAGCTATAAAAAGCCTTATTCTTTTATATTGTAATTAAAACAATTTGTTTTGCTTATGATATGTTTGATTGGCAAGGGTTATTCGAGCAGATTGAAAGTACAGCGGCGGGCACTTGATATTTCTTGAAACAAAAACGGCCTGTAGGTGTACACGATGAACGTAGTATCTGTATCTTTGCGAGCAAAGAGATAGATACAAACGACTAAACAGTAGTAAAAAGAAAGCAAACACCAATGAAAGAGGAAACTTTTATCAGAATGGAGAGCAGCGCAGCTACAGACGTACAACAAACGGGATTATACGATGCTGCATACGAGCACGATGCTTGCGGTGTGGGAATGATTGTAGACATTCATGGCAACAAGTCGCACGAACTGGTGGACTCGGCACTGAAAGTGCTGGAGAATATGAAACACCGCGGGGCGGAAGGTGCCGACAACAAGACCGGAGACGGTGCCGGCATCATGGTACAGATTCCTCATGAGTTTATCTTGTTGCAAGGCATACCGGTGCCTGAAAAAGGAAAGTACGGCACAGGGTTGGTCTTCCTGCCCAAGGACGAGCAGGAACAGGCACGCATCCTGAGCATCATGATAGAGGAAATAGAGCGTGAAGGGCTTACCCTGATGCACCTGCGGAGCGTACCGGTCAACTCTTCCATCCTGGGGCAAAGCGCACAGGAGACGGAGCCGGCTATCAAGCAAGTGTTCATCACCGGTGCCACGGACGTGGAAAACCTGGAACGTACCTTGTATATCATACGCAAGAAAATCGAGAAGCGGATACAACACAAAGACTTCTACATAGTGTCATTGTCCAGCAAGAACATTATTTATAAAGGTATGCTCTCGTCGGTGCAAGTACGCGAGTATTTCCAGGATCTGACACAACCTTACTTTACCAGCGGGCTTGCCATCGTGCATTCCCGCTTCAGCACCAACACCTTCCCCACGTGGAGCCTTGCCCAGCCTTTCCGCCTCTTGGCGCATAACGGCGAAATCAATACCATCCGGGGAAACCGTGCATGGATGGAAGCCCGGGAAAGTGTGCTTTCTACGCCTACTCTGGGCAATGTAAAGGATATCCGTCCCATCATCCAGCCGGGCATGAGTGATAGCGCCTCGCTGGACAATGTATTGGAGTTTTTCGTGATGTCGGGCTTGAGCCTGCCTCATGCCATGGCGATGCTGGTGCCCGAATCGTTCAACGACAAAAATCCTATCAGCGAAGACCTGAAAGCATTCTACGAATACCATTCCATCCTGATGGAACCGTGGGACGGACCTGCCGCCCTGCTTTTCAGCGACGGAAGGTATGCCGGAGGTATGTTGGACCGTAACGGCTTGCGTCCGGCACGCTACCTCATTACGAAAAATGACATGATGGTGGTGGCAAGCGAGGCTGGTGTCATCAGCTTCGAGCCGGAGACCATCAAGGAAAAAGGACGCCTCCAGCCGGGAAAGATATTGCTTATCGATACCCAGGAAGGCAAAATCTATTACGACGGGGAATTGAAAGAACAGCTTGCATCGGCACGCCCGTACCGCCAATGGCTTTCTGCCAACCGCATCGAGCTGAACACCCTGAAGAGCGGGCGGAAGGTGGAAAATACCGTGCCCGATTTCGAGCGTAAGCTCCGTGCCTTCGGTTTCACGCGCGAGGACATCGAACGCACGCTGACACCGATGTGCACCAACGGTGCCGAACCTACGGCATCCATGGGAAACGATACCCCGCTGGCGGTGCTGAGCGACATGCCTCAGTTGCTATTCAACTATTTCCGCCAGCAGTTCGCACAAGTGACCAACCCTGCTATCGACCCGATACGCGAGGAACTGGTGATGTCGCTCACTGAATACATCGGGGCGGTGGGCACCAACATCCTCTTGCCCAGCGAAAGCCATTGCAAGATGGTACGCCTTCCGCATCCCATCCTTACCAATACCGAACTGGACATTCTCTGCAACATCCGCTATAAGGGCTTCAATACCGTGAAGCTTCCTGCGCTCTTCGAAGTCAGCAAAGGGAAGGCAGGATTGCAGGAAGCCCTGACCCAGTTGTGCAAGAAAGCCGAACAATCGGTAGATGATGGCGTAAACTATATCATCCTGTCGGATAGAGGCATCGATACGGAACACGCCGCCATCCCGTCCCTGCTTGCCGTAAGTGCCGTGCACCATCACCTTATCAGCGTGCAGAAACGTGTACAGACCGCGCTGATTGTAGAAAGCGGAGAGGTGCGCGAGGTGATGCATGCCGCCCTGCTTCTGGGATACGGGGCAAGTGCCTTCAATCCGTACATGGCATTTGCGGTATTGGACGAACTGGTGAAACGCAACGAAATCCAAATGAACTATGAAACCGCGGAAAAGAACTACATCAAGGCTATCTGCAAGGGATTGTATAAGGTGATGAGCAAGATGGGCATCAGTACCATCCGTTCGTACCGCGGCGCCAAGATATTCGAAGCCGTCGGGCTGAGTGAAGAATTGCTGAAGGCTTATTTCGGCACCGGAACGTCTTCGGTGGGAGGCATCCGGCTGGAAGAGATAGCCAAAGACTATATCACGTTCCACGACAACGGGTTCATGCCGGATGAAGTAGAGCCTTTATTGCCGCATATCGGACAGTTCTCTTACCGGAAAGACGGAGAGAAACATGCCTGGAACCCTGAAACCATCAGTGCCCTTCAGCTCGCCACACGCACGGGAAGCTATGCCAAGTTCAAGGAATACACCCGCAAGGCGGACGAGAAAGAGCATCCCATTTTCTTGCGCGACTTCTTCTCCTTCAAGCGCAACCCCATTTCGGTAGAAGAAGTGGAGCCGGTAGAGGATATAGTGAAACATTTCGTGACGGGAGCCATGTCGTTCGGCGCCATCAGCAAGGAAGCCCACGAGGCAATGACGCTTGCGATGAACAAGCTGGGCACACGGAGCAATACGGGCGAAGGAGGCGAGGATTCGGACCGCTTTCACGACACGTTCGACGGCATCTCGCTCTGTAGCAAGACCAAGCAGGTGGCATCGGGACGTTTCGGAGTGACCGCCGAATACCTGGTGAATGCCGAAGAGATACAAATCAAGGTGGCACAGGGAGCCAAGCCCGGTGAAGGCGGACAGCTTCCGGGCTTCAAGGTGAACGAGGTCATCGCCCGTACGCGCCATTCCATTCCGGGCATCTCATTGATTTCACCTCCGCCCCATCACGATATCTACTCCATCGAGGATTTGGCTCAGCTCATCTTTGACTTGAAGAACGTGAATCCGAAAGCCCAAATCAGCGTGAAGCTGGTGGCAGAGAGCGGTATCGGAACCATAGCCGCCGGCGTAGCGAAGGCGAAAGCCGACCTGATTGTGATTTCGGGAGCCGAAGGAGGCACAGGGGCTTCGCCCGCCTCATCAATGCGCTATGCGGGCATCCCGCCCGAAATAGGGTTGAGCGAGACTCAGCAGACACTGGTGCTGAACGGTTTGCGCGGACAGGTACGCCTGCAGACCGACGGACAACTGAAGACCGGACGGGATGTTATCAGCATGGCATTGCTGGGAGCCGAAGAGTTCGGTTTCGGTACGGCGGCACTGATTGTCTTGGGATGTGTGATGATGCGTAAGTGCCACGCCAACACGTGCCCGGTGGGCGTAGCTACCCAGAATCCGGAGTTACGCGACCATTTCCGCGGGAAATACGAATATGTAGTCAATTTCTTCCGCTTCCTGGCACAGGAGGTGCGCGAGTATCTTGCCGAAATGGGCTTTAAGCACCTCGATGACATTGTAGGACGTACCGACCTCATCGAAATCAAGCCCCGTCAAATGGGAAGCAAGGCAGCCCTACTCGACTTCGGCCGCATCCTGCATCAGGTGAACAACGGGTCGGCACTGCACAATGTCACTACACAAAAGCACGATATAGATAATGTGAAAGACGTAGCGATGCTTGCCGCTGCCCGTGAGGCGTTGGAGAGCAAGAAAGAAGTATCGCTGGAATATGCCATTGCCAATACCGACCGTGCAGTAGGCACGATGCTCTCGGGAGCCGTAGCGTTGAAGTATGGTGAGGCAGGCTTGCCCGACCAGACCATCAACGTGAAGTTCAAAGGCTCGGCAGGACAGAGTTTCGGCGCTTTCCTGACCCACGGCATCAGCTTCAAGCTGGAAGGGGAAGCCAACGATTATTTGGGCAAGGGCTTGAGCGGAGGCCACATTTCAGTACAGCCTCCTGTACGGAGCAATTTCGATGCCGAGAAGAATACCATCGTGGGCAATACCCTGCTCTACGGTGCTACAAGCGGCGAAGTGTATATTAACGGACGTGCCGGAGAGCGGTTTGCGGTGCGCAATTCGGGTGCCATAGCCGTAGTAGAAGGCGTAGGCGACCATTGTTGCGAATACATGACCGGCGGTCGGGTGGTCGTATTGGGAGAAACCGGACGTAACTTTGCCGCCGGTATGAGCGGAGGCGTGGCTTACGTGTGGGACAAGAACCACAACTTCGACTATTTCTGCAACATGGAAATGGTGGAACTCTCCTTGCTGGAAGACTCCACCGCCCGTAAGGAACTGCACGAACTGGTACGCCAGCATTACCTCTACACGGGGTCGCAATTGGCACGCACCATGCTCGACAACTGGAGCCGTTACGTAGACGAGTTCATTCAGGTGACGCCGATTGAATACAAGAAGGTGCTTGCCGAAGAGCAGATGCGCAAACTCCAGCAAAAGATTGCCGAAGTGCAAAGAGACTACTAAATATAAATTAAGAATGAAGAATTAAGAATGAAGAATGGGTAGATGTCACTCTTCATTCCTCGTTCCTGATTCTTCATTCCTCATTCTTAATTCTTCATTTAATATATTATGGGAAATCCTAAAGCATTCTTAACCATACCCCGTCAGGAAGCCGGCTACCGGCCGATACACGAACGGATTACTGACTTCAGTGAAGTAGAACAGACACTCAATACCAGCGACCGCAAATTGCAAGCCTCGCGCTGTATGGATTGCGGCGTACCCTTCTGCCATTGGGCATGCCCGCTGGGCAACCGCCCGCCCGAATTTCAGGACGCAATGTATAAAGGAAAGTGGGAAGAAGCCTTCCAGATACTGAGCCGCACCAATGACTTTCCGGAGTTTACCGGACGCATCTGCCCCGCCTTGTGCGAGAAGAGCTGCGTGCTGCAACTGAGTATTCATGCGCCGGTCACCATCCGCGAAGATGAAGCCGCCATCATCGAAGCGGCGTTCCGCGAAGGCTACATCAAGCCGAAACACTATCCGCGCAACGGGAAGAAAGTGGCGGTTATCGGGTCGGGACCTGCCGGGCTTGCCGCTGCCAACCAGCTGAACAAGAAAGGATATGAAGTAACCGTATTCGAGAAGTTGGAATACATCGGCGGATTGCTACGCTTCGGCATCCCCAACTTCAAACTGGGAAAGAACATCATCGACCGGCGCATCAGGCTGATGGAAGCAGAAGGGGTGACGTTCAAGCCCAATACTGAAATCAACGTGCAGAAGCTGCCCGAAGGCTTCGACGCTTATTGCGTATGCACCGGCACCCCCCAGGCACGCGACCTCGCCATCCCCGGACGAGACCTGAAAGGCATCCATTTCGCAATGGAGATGCTGGCACAACAAAACCGGGTACTTGCCGGACAGACCTTCACGAAAGAAGAGCGCATCGATGCCCGAGGCAAACACGTGCTGGTGATAGGCGGAGGCGATACCGGAAGTGATTGCATCGGCACAAGCAACCGCCAAGGAGCAGCAAGCGTGACACAAATCGAGATTATGCCCAAGCCGCCCGTAGGAGATAATCCAGCCACGCCTTGGCCCCAATGGCCCGTAGTGCTGAAAACCAGCAGCAGCCACGAAGAAGGATGCACACGCCGCTGGAGTTTGTCGTCCACTAAATTCATCGGGAAAAACGGGCACGTGTGTGGTGTGGAAGTGGAAGAAGTGGAATGGGTGCCTGCGGAAGGCGGAGGACGCCCTGTAATGAAACCCACCGGCAAGAAGGAAGTCATCAAGGCAGACTTGGTATTGCTCGCCATGGGATTCCTGAAGCCGGAAGCTCCCCAGCTTCCCCCGAATGCTTTCCTGGCAGGGGATGCCGCTACCGGCGCCAGCCTCGTAGTGAAATGCATCGCCGGAGGACGGAAAGCCGCCGAAAGCATCGACCGTTTCCTTTCACCTAAAAATTAAGGATGCATTGAAACGCAGATTATTTTAATTTACGATTTGACAATTTACTATCTACTATTGGGCATTAAATCGTACTTCGTAAATCGAAAAATAGTAAATCAAAATAATCTGTGTTAATCTGCGAAAATCTGTGTTTCAACCTCAACCCCCAAAAACTCACAAACTTAAAAACTCACAAACTTATGTGTGGAATAGTCAGCATATTCAATATCAAGGAACAAACCAAACCGCTCCGCGACAAGGCACTTGCCATGGCAAAGAAAATACGTCACCGCGGACCCGACTGGAGCGGAATCTATTGCGGGCGGACCGCTATCCTTGCCCACGAGCGTTTGTCCATTGTCGACCCCCAAAGCGGAAAGCAACCCCTTTTCTCGCCCGACCATAAACAAATACTTGCCGTAAACGGCGAAATCTATAACCACCTGGACATCCGCAAGCGGTATGCGGGCAAGTACCAGTTCCAGACGGGAAGTGATTGCGAGGTGATTCTCGCCCTCTACCGCGACAAGGGCATCCACTTCCTGGAGGAACTGAACGGCATTTTCGCCTTCGCCCTCTACGACGAGGAGCAGGACACCTTCCTTATTGCCCGTGACCCCATCGGCGTCATCCCCCTTTACATCGGCTATGATGCCGACGGCAAGGTGTATTGTGCCAGCGAACTGAAGGCACTCGAAGGTTTTTGCGACCGCTACGAACCTTTCCTGCCCGGACACTATTACGATAGCAAGGAGGGAAAGATGACGCGCTGGTACACCCGCGACTGGATGTCGTACGATGCCGTAAAGGATAATCCGGCATCCGTGGAAGAACTGCGTGAGGCACTCGAAGCCGCCGTACGCCGCCAGCTGATGAGCGACGTGCCCTACGGTGTGCTGCTTTCGGGAGGGCTGGACAGCTCGGTCATTTCCGCCGTTGCCAAGAAATACGCTTCCCGCCGCGTGGAAAGCAACGGGAAACAGGAGGCATGGTGGCCTCAGCTGCACTCGTTCGCCGTGGGGCTGAAAGGTGCGCCCGACCTGGCGAAGGCACGCGAGGTGGCAGACCACATCGGCACCGTGCACCACGAAATCAACTACACCATTCAGGAGGGGCTGGACGCCGTGCGCGATGTGATTTATTTCATCGAGACCTACGACGTAACCACCGTGCGCGCCTCTACGCCGATGTATCTTCTGGCACGCGTCATCAAGAGCATGGGCATCAAGATGGTGCTGAGCGGCGAAGGAGCCGATGAAGTGTTCGGCGGATACCTTTACTTCCACAAGGCGCCCGATGCGCGTGCGTTCCACGAAGAAACCCTCCGCAAGCTCTCCAAGCTCTACCTTTACGATTGCCTGCGTGCCAACAAGTCGCTCGCGGCATGGGGCGTGGAAGGGCGCGTGCCTTTCCTCGACAAGGAGTTCCTCGACGTGGCGATGCGGCTCAACCCTGCCGCCAAGATGTGCCCCGGAAAGACCATCGAAAAGAAAATCGTGCGCGAGGCATTTCAGGATATGCTCCCGGAAGGAGTGGCATGGCGCCAGAAAGAGCAGTTCAGCGACGGGGTGGGCTACAGCTGGATAGATACGCTGAAAGCCGTCACTTCGCAAGCCGTAAGCGACGAACAGATGGCACATGCCGCCGAGCGTTTCCCCGTCAACACCCCGATGAACAAGGAAGAGTATTATTACCGCAGCATTTTCGAAGAGTATTTCCCCAGCGAGAGCGCCGCCCGAAGCGTGCCCAGCGTGCCCAGCGTGGCTTGCTCCACCGCCGAGGCGCTTGCTTGGGACGAGGCTTTCAAGAACATGAACGAGCCGAGCGGACGCGCTGTAGCAGGGGTGCACGAGGAGGCATACGCCAAAGTTTCACAGGAATTAAGGAGTTAAGAAGTTAAGGAGTTAAGGAGTTAAGTCAATACTTTTACTAATGCTTCCACCAACAAAACTATTGGCTTAACTCCTAACGGAGCGTAGCGGAGTGATAACTCCCTTTTAACTCCTGATTGGCATTATTAATTATTAACTATTAACTATTAATTAATGAAGATAGAATTTACCAAAATGCAAGGGGCAGGCAACGACTACATCTACGTCAACACCCTGATATATCCCCTGCCGAATCCCGAAGAGCTGGCGGTGGCGTGGAGCCGCCCCCATACGGGCATCGGAAGCGACGGGCTGGTGCTGATAGGCTCGTCCGGCAAGGCGGATTTCAGCATGCGCATTTTCAACGCTGACGGTTCGGAAGCCAAGATGTGTGGCAACGCCAGCCGCTGCATCGGAAAGTATGTGTACGAGTACGGTCTGACCCGTAAGACCGAAGTGACTCTCGACACGCTTTCGGGCATCAAGACCCTCCGCCTGCATGTGGAAGACGGCAAGGTGGACGCCGTGACGGTGGATATGGGCATCCCGGCGGATATTCATCCCGTCGATTTGGGCGAGGGGTATCCTTATCGCGAAGGCATTGCCGTATCGATGGGCAACCCGCATCTGGTGATTTTCGTGGACGATATGGAGCAGGTGGATTTGCCCCGTGTGGGACCGGTACTGGAACATCATCCGCTCTTCCCCGACCGTGTGAACGTGGAGTTCGCGCAGGTATTGGCTCCCGGCCGTGTCCGCATGCGTGTATGGGAACGCGGTTCGGGCATCACGATGGCATGCGGCACCGGAGCGTGCGCCACCGCCGTGGCATCGGCATACACCCACCGTTGCCCCGGAGAATCGGACATCATCATGGACGGGGGCACGCTCCGCATCCGCTGGGCAGGCGAAGGCACCCGCCTCTTCATGACCGGCCCCGCCGAGAAAGTATTCGACGGTGTGATAACCGTGTGATTGATTATTTGAAACGCAGATTAACGCGGATTATTTTAATTTACGATTTGACAATTTACTATCTACTATTGGGCATTAAATCGTACTTCGTAAATCGAAAAATAGTAAATCAAAATAATCTGTGTTAATCTGCGGAAATCTGCGTTTCAAAAAAAACTCAAAAACTCAATATGGCACTACTCAACGAACATTTCCTGAAACTGAAGGGGAGCTACCTCTTCTCCGATATAGCGAAAAAAGTAAAGGCTTATCAAGTAACCCATCCGGGTGAACAAATCATCCGCCTGGGCATCGGTGATGTGACCCGTCCCCTGCCGCAGGCATCCATCGAGGCAATGCACCGCGCCGTGGACGAAATGGCATCATCCGCGACCTTCCACGGCTACGGTCCCGAGCAGGGATACGATTTCCTGATAGAAACCATCATCAAGCACGACTTCGCGCCGCGCGGCATCCAGCTCAGCCCCTCCGAAGTATTCATCAGCGACGGGGCGAAGAGCGACACGGGCAATATCGGCGAACTCTTGCGTTGGGATAACAGTATGGGCATCACCGATCCGGTCTATCCTGCCTATATCGACAGCAACGTGATGTGCGGGCGTGCCGGTACGTTGGGTGAAGACGGACGCTGGAGCAACATTACTTACCTGCCCTGCACCGCCGCAAACGGCTTTGTCCCAGCCATCCCCGACCACCGCATCGACCTGATCTACCTGTGCTATCCCAATAACCCTACAGGCACCACGCTCACGCGCGACCAGCTGAAGCAATGGGTCGACTATGCGCTGGCTAACGATACGCTCATCATCTTCGATGCCGCCTACGAGGCTTACATCCACGATGACGATGTTCCCCATTCCATCTACGAGATACGCGGGGCGAAAAAAGTAGCCATCGAGATACGCAGCTTCTCGAAAACCGCCGGCTTTACGGGCGTGCGTTGCGGCTATACCGTGGTGCCCAAGGAAGTGACCGCCGCTACCCTCGATGACGAGCGCGTCCCGCTCAATCCCTTGTGGAACCGGCGCCAGTGCACCAAGTTCAACGGCACCAGCTACATCACCCAGCGTGGTGCCGAGGCGGTCTATTCGCCCGAAGGCAGGGCACAGGTGAAGGAAACCATCGCCTACTATATGGAAAACGCCCGTACGATGCGCGAAGGTCTGACCCGTGCCGGCTACCGGGTGTTCGGAGGCATAAACGCGCCTTATCTGTGGGTGCAGGCTCCCGAAGGGATGACCTCGTGGAAGTTCTTCGACGAGCTGCTTTACCGTGCCCACATCGTCAGCACGCCCGGCGTAGGCTTCGGCCCCAGCGGCGAAGGCTACCTGCGCCTCACCGCCTTCGGCAAGCGCGAGGATTGCGAGGAAGCCATCCGGCGTATCGGCAAGCTCTGATATTTCACCACAGAGGCACACAGAGTTTTTATTTATTGAATATCCGCAAACATCCCATGTAGGGGCGTATCGCATACGCCCTGAAGACATCCACGTGGATTAGTTGACGTATTCGGGCGTATGCGATACGCCCCTACAAGGCAATTGGGTGAAATGCGGATATTCAAATTTTATTTTTTTCTGTGTGCCTCTGTGCCTTTCATTACGCTGGATTACAAATCCAGCGTGACAAAATCTAGCATGACAAATTAAGAATAAACTTAGACCTGATATAAATTATCGGCATTAAGAAAGTTTTGTTATCTGCCTGATACCATAAAAAACATTTACTTCTAATTTTGTGACATGAAATAACAAAAGACCACTCATTATGTTGCAAAAAATCAGACAAGTAATAGCTTTCCTATTCTTTTGCATCGTCACGCTTTTGTTCCTCGACTTTACAGGGACATTGCATGCATGGTTCGGATGGATGGCTAAGATTCAGTTCTTGCCGGCTGTATTGGCACTCAATGCCGGCGTTGTGCTCCTTCTTATAGTGCTTACTTTCGTATGCGGACGCATTTACTGTTCCGTTATCTGCCCGTTGGGAGTCTTTCAAGACATCGTGGCGCGGATAGGACGAGGGAAGAAAAAACTTCCTTATACGTATTCGAAAGCGAAAAACGTGTTGCGTTATAGCGTATTGGTCGTGTTCTTGGCGTTGATGGCAGGCGGACTCACTTCGATTGCCGCACTGGTTGCCCCTTATAGCGCCTACGGAAGAATCGCCAACAACCTGTTTGCTCCCGTTTACCAGTGGGGAAACAACCTGCTGGCCTATTTTGCAGAACGTGCCGACAGCTACGCTTTCTATGAAACCGAGGTGTGGCTGAAGAGCCTTCCGACATTCCTCATCGCCCTGCTTACCTTTATAATAATAGGTGTATTGGCGTGGCGGAACGGACGTACGTATTGCAATACCATCTGTCCTGTAGGGACCGTGTTGGGGGTTATCTCTAAATTTTCGTTGTTCCGCATCGAAATCGATAAAGAGAAATGCAGGAAATGCAACTTGTGCGCACGCCGTTGCAAGGCAGCTTGCATTGATATTCCGAATGCAGCTGTAGACCATAGCCGGTGCGTGACTTGCTTCGACTGCCTGAAGCAATGCAAGCACGATGCCATCCACTATCGTTTTGCCTACGGAAAGAAAGAAGCCGCTCCGTCACAACCTACTTCGCAACCCAAGGATAAGGGACGGCGTGAGGTACTGGCAGGGTCGTTGTTGCTCCTTGCCTCCGCAGCCAAGGCACAGGCTGTAAAGAAAGCCGAAATCGTCAAACTGGACGGCGGGCTTGCTGACATCATCGACAAGCAGGCACCGAAACGCCAGACTCCGATTACTCCTCCGGGTTCGCAGAGCGCACGTAATATGCAGCAACATTGCACCGCTTGCCAGCTTTGCGTATCGGTCTGCCCCAACGAAGTGCTCCGTCCTTCTTCTTCGCTTGACACGTTCATGCAACCTACCGCATCGTACGAACGCGGTTATTGCCGCCCCGAATGCACGAAATGTTCGGAAGTCTGTCCGACGGGTGCCATTCACCTGATAGATAAAGCCGAAAAGTCTGCCATCCAGATAGGCCACGCCGTATGGGTGAAAGAACGTTGCATCCCACTCACCGATGGACAAGCATGTGGAAACTGTGCGCGCCATTGCCCTACAGGCGCTATCACCATGATACCTTCCGACCCGTCGGATTCCGAATCTCTCAAGATTCCGGCAGTAGACACCGAGAAGTGCATCGGATGTGGAGCCTGTGAGAACCTGTGTCCGGCACGCCCGCTCAGCGCCATCTACGTAGAAGGCCACGAAGTCCACCGAATCATTTAAGCTGAAACGCAAATTCACGCAGATTTCCGCAGACTATATATCAGACTCATTTTCCTTATAAATCTGCGTTAATCTGCGATAATCCGCGTTTCTAAAAATCAGAACGAATAAAAAATTGCTATTATGAACAAACAAGATAACCGCATGAACCGCAGGGATTTCCTGAAAATAGTAGGCATCAGCACCGCCGGTACCGCCGCAGCCCTGACGGGATGCTCCCCCAAAGAATCAGCCGAGACATCTGCACAAAGCCCTGTGCCAATAGGCAAGATGACTTACCGCAACTTCCCGCCTTCAAAAGACCAAGTCTCCATTCTGGGCTACGGATGTATGCGCTGGCCTACGCTCCCCGCACCCGAGAAAGGCGGAAACGTCATCGACCAGGAAGAGGTGAACCGCCTGATAGACTACGCCATCGAACACGGAGTGAATTACTTCGATACTGCACCCGTATATGTGCAGGGCTGGTCGGAAACCTCGACAGGCATCGCCCTGAAACGACACCCGAGAGAAAAATACTTCATCGCCACCAAGATGTCGAACTTCGACCTTACGGACTTCAAGTCGAGCGTAGAAATGTACCACGACTCGATGAAGAAGCTCCAGACGGACTACATCGACTACTACCTGCTCCACTCGCTGGGCAACACCGGCAAGCGCAGCTTCCAGAACCGCTTCATCGACAACGGCCTGCTCGATTACTTAATCAAGGAGCGTGAGGCAGGACGCATCCGTCACCTCGGCTGGTCATTTCACGGAAGCAAGGAAGAGTTCGACAAGATACTGGCATACCACGAGCAGGTGCACTGGGATTTCATCCAAATCCAGCTGAACTATTCCGACTGGAAGCACGCATCGGGCAGAAACGTCAACGCCGACTACCTGTATGCCGAAATCTCCAAGCGAAACATTCCGATGGTTATCATGGAACCCCTGCAGGGAGGACGCTTGTCGAAAGTGCCCGAACACATCGTAGCACGTCTGAAGACACGCAACCCCGAAAACAGCGTCGCTTCGTGGGCATTCCGCTTTGCCGGCACACCGCCCATGGTGCTCACCGTACTGAGCGGCATGACCTACATGGAGCATCTGCAAGACAACATCCGCACCTATTCGCCGCTGGTTCCTCTCACCCAGGAGGAACAGCAATTCCTGCTCGATACCGCCGAGCTGATGCTCAAATACCCCACCATCCCATGCAACAACTGCCAATACTGCATGCCTTGCCCCTATGGCATCGACATTCCGGGGGTATTGCTCCACTACAACAAATGTGTGAACGAAGGCAATATGCCGCAAAGCAAGCTCGACCCCAACTACGCCGAGGCACGCCGCACCTTCCTGATAGGCTACGACCGCAGCGTGCCGAAGTTGCGCCAGGCATCCCACTGCATCGGGTGTGAGCAATGCAATCCGCATTGCCCGCAATACATCGATATCCCACGCGAAATGCAACGCATCGACCAGTATGTGGAAAAATTGAAGCAGGAAACATTGTGAATTAGGAGTTAGAGGGAGTTAAGAAGTTAAGGAGTTAAGCCAATACCTTCACTCCTGCTTCCACCAACAAAACTATTGGCTTAACTCCTAACGAAGCGGAGCGGAGTGATAACTCCTTTTAACTCCTTAACTCCTGATTGGCATAAATCGTAAATAGTAAATCGCAAAATCGTAAATAAAAAAGATGAACCAACTTATCTCCCTCCTCCATGCAGGAGGTTATTCGTGCGTCATTGCCAACCGTGGTGAGACGCGCACGTTTACGCAACGTGGCGTAGCCGATCTTTATACCTTATATAATAATGACCCTGCTTTTATGCAAGGTGCTACCATAGCCGACAAAGTCATCGGCAAGGGAGCCGCCGCCCTGATGATATTGGGCGGAATGACGGAAGTCTATGCCGATGTGTTAAGCACCCCCGCACGAAAGTTATTCGAACAATATGGAGTAAAAGTGTCTTGCGCACAGGAAGTGCCTCACATCATCAACCGCCAGCAGACCGGATATTGCCCATTGGAAACAGCATGCGGAGAAGAAACCGACCTGCAACGGCTTTACCAGATTATCACCGATTTCGTTATGGCGCACAAATGAGAAACTGTTCTGAATTTTTCCAAAAAGTTTCTTATACTATATGCGGTATAGATTTATGATTTTAATGAAACATAACTATTCACCACAGAGGCCACAGAGTGCCACAGAAGAATAGGTCAATTAAACAATATGCTAATGTGAAAATAAATTAGCACATTGCCCTATTATTCATTGACACATTAAATCTGTGTACCTGTGTCCTCCGTAGTGAGAAAGGCAGCTACATTGCCTTTCCAGAAGGAATTATAAGTATCAGCAGTTTCAATGCACTGAAACTGAAGTTTCAAGATATATAAACTATAGTTTCAATGCAAATAAACTATAGTTTCAGTATAATAAAACCAGGCTGAAACCAGGCTGCTTTGCCAAAGGCTTCCGGCTGATGCGCCCAATGAAGCTATATGCCTGCGCGGACCAACCGGACAGGGAAAAAGAAAAGCCACGGATTGCACCGGTCTGGATGGAGGTTCGATGGAATGGGAATCGGTGTAATCTGTGGCGGGAAAGTTTTTTGAGGCAATCGTGCCCCTAAAGAGAGAGTTATCCGATTTTACTGATTTTCTTCAGTTTTTCTTCGTCCACAATCTTGATTTTACGCCCGTCGATGATAATCAGTTTCTCGGCGGCAAAGTTCGACAGAGTACGGATAGCATTCGATGTCGTCATATTCGACAAATTGGCAAGGTCTTCACGCGAAAGATAAATACTCAGCGTACACTGGTCTTCCTCCAATCCGTACGTATCTTTCAGGAACAAGAGCGATTCGGCAAGGCGTCCACGGATATGCTTTTGCGTCAGGTTTACCGTACGCGCATCCGAAATACCCAGATCTTTCGACAGCTGACGGATGAAATACATCGCCAACTCCGCATTTTGGACCACCAATTCTTCAATAACAGCCATCGGAATCAGGCACATCGTACAAGGTTCGAAAGCCGCCGCCGCCGTCACAAAGTTTTCATGCGCGAAATAGGCACGATAGGCAAAATATTCCTTGTTCTTCACAACCCGGATAATCTGGCTGCGCCCACCTACTCCGTCCTTATAAATTTTTACCTTGCCATTCAACAGACACATCATATACTGCG
Organism: Bacteroides sp. An279; assembly: GCF_002159615.1. NCBI lineage: Bacteria > Pseudomonadati > Bacteroidota > Bacteroidia > Bacteroidales > Bacteroidaceae > Bacteroides > Bacteroides sp. An279. The sequence goes on along the minus strand of NZ_NFJA01000015.1, from coordinate 3,962 downwards.
GAGTTTCGCCTTCGCAATAAATAACCTCATTTTTCTTGTATTTTTGAATTGTAAAGTTCTGCGCAAGATATTCACGTTGCGCCTCTGTAAGAGGTTGCCATAAATCGGGGATACTTTCGGCAATCTCGGCTTCTGTCAGTTCCTTCTTTACCATAGGTGCTATAAAACGATGTTGTGGAGCACAAAGGTAGTAAGAAAAAATGAAAATCTTTATTTCAAACCCTAAAAATTGCCTCCGTGACACGAGGATTTATTATATATTTGCCTTTAGAATGGCAAATATGAAAATTGTACAGGGTTTTATATGCTGGATTGTCCTGCTCTTACTGGCAATATGTCCGGCACGGGGAGAGATAGGCTCGTTTCAGAAATCTTTACCTCACAAGACTGATGTGCCCGATTCCATCCTGACACATATATTCAATGCCGCCAACTTCTATGCCTCTGAAGTGGAAGAATACAAGGCTGAATTATACTTGAAAGGCCTGCTGAAAATCCACAAACGAAACCGTATCATCAAGTACATCCCTTCGATGTTCCGTTTGGAGAAAGGAGTGAACACATACATCCACGAGTCCATCAGCAAGCTTCACTATACAGCTCCCAGTATCTACGACCGGAAGGTACAGTCGATATCGAGCACGTTTCCGGGAAGCGAAAGCCGTTTCTTCGATATAGCCGACTTCCTGAAGTTCAACCTCTATGCTCCTTCCATCATGGAAGACAAAGTACTTTCCCCACTCAGCAAGGAATCAAGCATCCATTACAATTACCTGCTCGACTCGGTCGCCTACCGCCGTAACGGAAAAATCTACAAGCTGCGTATCATCCCACGCTATCCCAGTACCCAGCTATTGGAAGGGTCGTGCTGGATTTCTTCCAGTGACTGGACCATCCGCTACCTCGATTTTCAAGGGAAATATGACCTGATAACTTTCCACATCACCATGTATATGGGCGACACGCCAGAAACCAAGTACCTGCCACACATGATGAACCTCGACATCCGCTTCAAGTTCCTGCGCAACGATCTGGAAATGAATTGTACTGGCTGGCTCAATTACGAAGAGGTAAAATTTCATAAAAAGTCGGACCTGCCCGACAAATGGTTGACAAAAGAGCAACAGCGATATAACCTGACCGACTCGTACACACTAACCTGCGACACCACCCGGCTCATGCACGACCGTGATTCTTTCGCACGTATCCGTCCGCTACCACTCAGCGATATGGAAGACAGCCTTTACCAAGCTTATAACGAACGCCGTAGAATAAGTCCGGAAGATACACTGAAAGCTCCTCCTACCAAACTCCGCAAAAACCTGGTACTTCTGGGGCAGATGGGCGATGCCTTGATAAGCAGCTATAACATTGACATCAACAAAATAGGAAATATCTCCTGTTCGCCGCTTATCAACCCGTTGTTAATCAGCTATAGCCACCGTAACGGAATCGCTTACCGGCAAGAATTCAAATACAACAAACTGTTTCATAACGGACGGCTGCTTCATCTGGTGCCGCAAATCGGCTATAACTTCACGAAAAAAGAATTTTATGCCAAACTTGACGGAGAATATGTCTACAATCCCCGAAAACACGGAGCCATTTCTGTAAGTGTAGGAAACGGTAACCGCATCTACAGCAGTATCGTGCTCGACCAGCTTCAGGCTCAGCCCGACAGTACATTCAGCTTTGACGGACTGGAACTGGATTACTTCAAGGATGTGTATCTCAACGTTTCGCACAACATCGAAATCATCAACGGGCTGACGTTATGGACCGGTGTATCGATGCATTGGCGTCATGCTGTCAACGGCACTCCCGAAGTGGCACAGCGGGTAAGGTTACGCTACAATAGCTTCGCCCCCCGGCTGCGCATCGAATGGACCCCATGCATGTACCATTATTATACCAACGGCAACCGCAAAGTAAATATAGGTTCACGCTATCCTACTTTCCTTATCGACTATGAACGGGGCATCAAAGTACTGAACAACTCTGGAGCCTACGAACGTTTCGAGTTCTCTGCCGAACAGAAAATCCGGATACGGGGTATGCATACCATTGCCTACCACGTAGGAGGAGGTTTTTTTACCAACCAGGATGACATGTATTTTGTAGATTATGTCAATTTTGCCAACCGCAACCTGCCACAAGGCTGGAACGATGATATCGGCGGCACCTTCCAGATGCTTGATTCACGCTGGTACAATGCCTCACGCCATTACATCCGGGGTAATATGACTTACGAAACACCGTTCTTGCTACTCTATCCGGTAGGCAGTCTGCTGTCCTTCATCCAGAAAGAACGGCTGTATGGGGGCATCCTCTTTATGCCACACCTTAACCCCTATATCGAATTAGGGTATGGCATAGGCACGCACATCTTCGATTTCGGCATTTTCATAGGCAATGAGCAAGGCAAATTCACTTCGGTAGGATGTAAATTCACTTTCGAACTATTCAACCGTTAATCATTCTAGTGCCTCTCCCTGCACATTCTGTGTGGTCTGTGTTCAAAATAAAACTATTTCCTGAGAAAAGCATCCTTCCGGCAAAACCAGAAGCGGATATGGTGTGCCAGACTCCACCACGGGCGCAGCACATCGAAGATTGGTAAAAACACGCCGAACTTCTCGCCCAAATCCCACGCTGTATGATACCATATATGCATCACCGCCAGCAAACGGACCAGCCACAGCCCTGCAGCCATACCTGCCCATATCCATTGCCCGCTTACCAGGCCTACAGCAAAAGCAACGGCACATCCCAGGTGAAACAAGAAACATGTCCACGTTTCCAACGCATTCAGCAACGGTGCCACACCCTGGTAGAAACGTCCCGTCAATACGCTTCCCAACATCTCTTCCCTCCAGCTTTTCCGGGAAACAGGCAATGGCAGACGTACAATGCTTTCCTTTCCCCGTGCTACCCGTGTGTTATACTTGTCGGCAATGGCATTCACCAGCAAATCGTCTTCACCACGCTGCAACTGCAAATGACTGCTGAAGCCCTTGTGTTCCAGATAGGCACGCTTGCGATATGCCAGATTATGCCCAAGTCCCATATAAGGATGCCCGGCAAGTGCCATGCCGAGGTAACGCAGCGAACGGAAAAAAGCATCTGTCCTGACACGCAAGGCAAACATTCCTTTCCCGTACACATAGTTGCTGTAACCCAGCACGATATCGGTTTCGGGTGTCATCTCGCGGGCAAGGCTGCGCAGCCATTCCTTACTTTCGGGTCTGGCATAAGGACTGGTCACTACCACCCATTCGTAATGACTGGCACGTATACCCATCGCCACTCCCAGTTTCTTCCGGCTCACATAACGTGCCGTTTCTGGAATAAACGTATGATACAAATTCGGATATATGTTTGCCAGACGTTTCAATATCAGTTCGTCTTCACCAGCCGACAAATCGTTCACTACAATCACTTCAAATGCCGGATAGTCCTGTTCCAGAATAGCTGCCAGGCTATCGTGCAGCAGCTCGCCCGTATCTTTGGTCACGACAATCACCGAAAGCGGAGGATATTCTACGGGATCCGTTCCAGCATCTTTCCGGAAATGGCGGTGAATCCTGCTGTAAAAGCCGCACATCACACTCATTTGAACCACAAAGAATACGACACATATACCCGCCAACAGGGCAGCAATCGAAGTAAAGTCTATCGTCATCATATCATCTCTTCTAAATAACGGTGCAAAAATAGGGCAAATCTTCATTCGATAGCAACATACGCTGATTTTTTCACCACATAATCTATAAGAACGCAACCGTATTCAGAAACTGAATTCAGAAGCTGTTTTGAATTTCTCCAAAAAGTTTTTCTTGGCTTGATGTATCCTTTTTCGTGTGTGCTTTGGGCGATTTTTTGGTCCTTTTCGCCCCTGTTCTTCGTCAGATAGCCCGCTATCTTCCTCATCACAGAAGCGAAAATGCCTCAAAAACTCATCC
>NZ_NFJA01000149.1:0-4996 GCF_002159615.1 Bacteroides sp. An279 | reverse complement strand
TGGAGAGATTCTCCACGGGGTAACGCCTCCGTCTGGTACTGAAAGTAAAACCTTTCAAGATCTTCACTGCTATACATAATTCTATAAATTTGGTTGGCAGCGAAGTTACTCATTTCAATCAATAGCCTTTTTTTGACTGCTTACGCAGTATATATTCATCAGCGGTCGCAGTATATATTCAACTGGCGATGCAGTATATATTCATTTTTCGGGTGTACTATCCTGTATGTTCTGTTCTGCCTGCTGCGCGTTCGGGGCGATGAGGTTCTGGCCGCCGTTGATGATGCAGACAAACTGGGGGTCTTCCCGCTCGTGGAGCTTGTCTATCTCATCGTGGTACTCCTAACTTATACTTCATTCTTAATTCTTCATTCTATAGGATGTCGCTTATGCTTACGCTCTTCGTCATGCTCTGCCACGAATGTCTTGCTACGGTGAGGTTCAGCGGATAACCGAGACCCATTATCTCACCCAATTTCTTCAGGCTGTAATTGATGCGGTGCAGGAGGCTGTCATACTGTTTCCATTGCTCGTGTGGGGATTTTGCCGTGATGACAGGGAAAAGGCGTGCCGTGCCTTTCCTTCTATAACGGTCTGCTATCTCCTGCAGTGCCGGCTCCCAGGGAATGGAGATTTCCTTACCGGTGATGTGCTGACGGTAAGTGAGCTGTCCGTCCTGGATGTTCTTTCTTGTCAGGCGGAAGATGTCATCGCTCCTCATGCCACGTGCATAGACAGAGAACAGGAAGATGTCGCGGGCGAAGACGATTGACGGATGTTCGCTGCTCAAGTCCAAGTCGCGCATATGTTTTACCTCCGCAAGCGTCAGGCCGTTCTTCTCTTTCTTGACGTGGTAGCTCACGTCCATGCCTTCGAAGGGATGGCATTCATCGGCCAGTCCGCTTTCTACGGCAAGGCGGTAGACCCGTTTCAAGTTCCGGATGTACAAGGAAATGGTATTGCGCCCTAATTCCTGATTCTTCAGCCACGTATGATAGTTGCGTATCAGCAGGGAATCGAAGTCCTTGAAAGGCACTTCGCTCTTGCCCAAATAGGCAATGAACTTTCTGAGATACATTTTCAGCTTGTTTGCGGCATCGTAACGCCCCTCGTCCTGCAGTTTCTCAACGCGGGAATTGGCGTATGCAATAAAGCCGAAACCTTCCAGCCCCTCTCCGACTCTCCCAGCCCCTCTCCAGTTCTCCTCATGAGGAGAAAGGGTAACGGCCGTCTGTGCTATATCCTTTTGCACTTTATTCTTCATCTTTCATTCTTAATTCTCGGGCTTCATGCATCCCAGAAAATCGAAAATGTTAGGCTCGTCGAAATAGATGCCCATGTCGGCGTAACAGGCTTCCTCCGGGTCTTCCGGTACGGTGTAGAGGTCTTCGTAAAGACTGAGCCGCTTACCAAACGTGGTGGTGAAAAATGTGAGCTTTGCCGCATCCTGTTCTTTTTTAAGGATGTCGCTCCAATTGGTTTCACCGTTCCACACGGGCAAGGCTTCCTTGTTAAGCCAGACTGCAGAACCGTTTATGTAAGTTTTGTCATTGTAAGTGACAAGCTGGGCGGCAAGAGGACGGCTTTGCACATTTTCCGAAACAGGCGCAGGGAAAATCACATCACGGAACTCACGCCCGTCCCTGTGGAGTAAAGTGAGCGTGCGCCCGTCTTTACGCCCGATAACCGTGTAAGTGTCCAAGCGTTCGGAACGGATAGCATCGAGACTTTCCGCCGCTTCTTTCAACCTGTCTTTTTCTTTTCCTTCGGCAAAAGACACTTCATAACGGAACTGCCTGGACAAGGTATCCGCCAAGGAGTATCCGCGCTTGTCACGCCAGTTGAAGGCAAGGTCTGCCCACAGCATCTGCCGGGCGGTCTGCCAGTCACCCGTAAGCCTGCGGAACATCACCTCCCTGAAACGTAAGTCCGGGAAAATGTGCCACATTACCGGGTCTTCACATGGAAACCAAGCCATCATGCCGCTCATACGGGAAAAATCACCCGACAGCACGCATTCTGTCATCCATTGCCGGAGGGCACTGCAACCGGCTCTTGACACAGCTTCTGACACGAGACTGTCCACTTGTGAAGTGGCATCCGCACCCATGTCCAGGCTTTCGCACCAGCGGAACACGACATCGCCCACGCTGCGGTACCTATATTCGTAAACACCGTCAAGCCCGACGGCAAGGGTATTCTCTGTATAGAGCAGCAGAGAAAGTATAAACTGTTCATCGAACCCTGCCGCATACTGTTCAGCCAAACGGTGCAGCCTGACGTAGATTTCATAAAAGAAAACCACATCGCCATCCACATTCATGGACGGATGGTGGAGGCGTTGCCATCGGGAAGTAAATTCGGCTATCGTGTACATTTTATTTCAGGTAACAAGTTGACCAATTGACGAGTTAACGAAGTTTTAGATGCCATTAGTGAAACTATTCAGAACCTTGTTGCCTTGTCAACTGATACCTTGTCAACTTCAATTGTGCAGCCACACCGTCCGCAGATACCTGCGCCATACGGCAAGATGGTTGGTAGTATTGATTTCCTTGCAGATGCGGACACAAGTCTGTATCAGCTTGTCCTTTGCCGTGTCTTTTTCTTGAACTGAAGACCGGATAGCAAAGACATTCAACGTATCTTCGCCGACCTTAAAATCCGGTACGGCTTTTACGGCTGAATCCGCATCTGTCAATACCTTATATAATGTTGGGGCATAGTTGCGGAAAGACTCGATGAGTTTTTTCCTTTCTGTATTCGTGGTCTCGTCAAGGACAGATTGCGACCTTCCCGACACTAACTTCTCGTTGGCTTTTCCTGCCGTAAGAAAATATTCGCTGAGGAAACCGTCCCAGTTGGCGAAGAAAACGAGGTTTTCCATCTCTTCCCTCATGCCGATATGGGCATCATACGCAGTGGTGACTTTTCCATCCTCCTGTCTGCTGGGGTAATAAACCTCTTCGGTGATGTCCACCCTGCGGATGATTTCCGTAAAATTCTTATGTTGAAGTTCCACCTCGTTCTTGCCTTCTTCCCATTCTATTCCGGATGTAGGCGTAAGAAACGAACGCAGGAGAATCTTTTGCCAGTTTTCCTTCACATATCCGGGAGTATCATGTTCGTAGCGGGCAAGGTTTATCAGAAGTTCAGCTTCCTTGGTAGTCAGTCTGGCAAGACGGCTGCCCAATGTTTTCTCACCTTTCTTGTCAAGTTCCCGGCAGAGATTAGTCAATGACAAATCGACAGCAAGGCGTTCCATCAGTTCATAAAGCATGGCTTGCGTGCGCTTTCCGTAACCGCATGCCTGCAGGATGCCGACAAGCAGGTCAACGGCACGCCCTTTTTCCGTGCCTATAGACAGGCGGTCGCCCTCGGCATTGTGGAGACGGACAACGTGCAGGTCGGAGACATTGGGATAGGTGACGGTCAACCAGCTGCCCGGCACCATGCCTTGCACGCGGAACACCAGTCCCTTTTTGCGGTGGAAGCGGCAGATGTAACCTTCTTGGCCGGCAAGCGGACCGTCGACCACGCGTACAATCTCATTCGCCTCGCCCTCTTTCGCGTTGAAGGCATAGTCCGAGTAAGGACGCTCCAGCACTATTACCTTATCAGCATAATTCTCGTTGTAGTCACGGAAAGCGCGCATTTGCGATTCGGGTATGGTGCAAGCGGTGGCTTTCTCGTCCGGCGTACGCTTGCGGTTGTAGCGGATAAAGGCATCGGAACAGTTATCACGAAGGAACTCAACCAGTGCGTTTTGGGTGGCAAGCACGAACACATAGCCATCAAAAAGGGGCATCCGTTGCTCACTGTCACCTCTGCGCACGTACACCTTGGTATGGGTAGGACAATAGACTTCCAGTATGTTCCGGATCTTGTCCTTTTCGCGCCCAATGAGTGCACACAACTCCTGTTCATGTCCGGGTTTGGTACGGACAAGGAACCATTGGTAATCTACGTTGTTGAGTTTGTCAGACAACATGATGGATTTACGATTTACAAAGTACTATTTACGGTGGTTAATCCCCATTTACAACACAGCTAAATCGTAAATTGTAAATAATGCCAATCAGGAGTTAAAAAGGAAGTTATAGGTAGTTATCGCCCACTTATCGGGCTGGGAGTTAGATGCCAATACCTTTTGCACAGCTTTCAGAAGCAAAGCTATTGACCTTTAACTCCTGAACGAAGTGATAACTCCTGTGAAACATAACTACGTTTAACTCCTGATTCGCATAAATAACCAAATTGTAAATGAACAAGGCGTTCCTTACGTTACCCTCATGACAATCGCATGACGGCTAACCGTTACCTCTCCGAATTTGAATCACTACGCTTTGCAAACTTTTTTAAGAAGTTTTCAGACGTTGTTTACAGCATTCTTTAGGTTTAGCGGCAGCATTCCGGAGTAAAAACTCAGCAACAATGTCCTGCCGTTGTTATGTGACGAGAAGTGCAAAGCGCAATTCGCTTGAATGTTTTTGCCTCCATATCACAAATATTTGATATACAATCAATTAAATACTTTCAAGTTCGCCGCTTTATCATTGTTTTATATTATGAAGCGGCAAAACACGTTGCAAATATAGTGAAAAGATTTAATATTAAGGATTTTACGGTCAAAAAAAATTCATGATTAGTGATTAAATTTCCCCAAAAGCTGCATTTGTTCGACTAAATCCGGAGAACATTATCTACTTAAAAAGCAAAGCATCTGCACCAGCCGTGGTTTTCCAGACAGTGGTTTGACGGAGTTGGGAGTGATGGAAGACACTGGCACTTGAAATGCGAACATAAGCCAGCCCAATACACCACAAGCCTTTGTGAAGTTATCAAGGTCAAAGTCTAATTACTATATATACAAGATGCCATTAAACCTAGAAGCTGTTTTGAATTTCTCCAAAAAGTTTTTCTTGGCTTGATGTATCCGTTTTCGTGTGTGCTTTGGGCGATTTTTTGGTCCTTTTCGCTCCTGTTCTTCGTCAGA
>NZ_NFJA01000148.1:0-5000 GCF_002159615.1 Bacteroides sp. An279 | reverse complement strand
CCGGATGACCCGAAGCCCGGCTTCCACCGCCTTCCTCCGCCCTTTCCGCTACGCTCCAAGGACGGAGGAAGGCGGTGGCGGAGTTGCACTTCTAACTTGACGGTGGGGTAAACCTTGCACGGGCAGGCGTAGCGAATGGGGAATTGAAGCCGGATGAGAGCGTGATGCATATACCTGCGTTTGTGTCCGGAACTATATGCATCGGCATGCGCATATAGGTGCATCGCCGGCCGCTCTTTCTTCCGGTAGTGGGAAAAGCCGGGTACTGGTATGGGAAGTCTGAACGGATTTTACGTTTCGAAAATGTATAATTTCCTCTCTTGGACGGTCGATATATCAGGAGAATCATTACTTTTGCCAGTAAAACCAAGAAATTATTGCCATGAAAAAGAAAGTACTTTTGTGTTTGCTTAGTTTCTGTTCGCTCTTTGCATGGGCGCAAAGGCAAGAGACATTGTTAGAGAAGAACTGGAAATTCACGAAAGGTGATGCGCCTGAGGCTGTGCAAGAGACGTTTGACGATACGCAATGGGAAACCGTGACCGTGCCGCATGACTGGGCTATCTATGGTCCGTTCGACCGGAGCCATGACCTGCAGAACGTGGCGGTTACGCAGAACTTCGAGACGCAGGCTTCGGTGAAGACCGGACGCACCGGAGGACTTCCCTACGTGGGCACAGGCTGGTATCGCACCACCTTCGAAGTGCCTGCGGGCAAAGAGGCTTCCCTGGTGTTCGATGGTGCCATGAGCGAGGCGCGGGTTTACGTGAACGGAAAAGAAGCGGGCTTCTGGCCGCTGGGGTATAATTCGTTCCACATTGACGTGACACCTTATATCTATACGGACGGGCGGAAGAATACGCTGGCAGTACGTTTGGAAAACCGCCCGCAGTCTTCGCGCTGGTATCCGGGGGCAGGGCTTTACCGGAACGTACGGCTGGTGACTACAGAAAAGGTGCATGTGCCTGTATGGGGGACGCAGCTTACTACGCCTCATGTGGAAGCCAGCTATGCCTCGGTGAAGCTGCTTACCACCGTTGCCCATGCAGGGGATAAGGATATCCGCATCGTGACGGAGATTCTCTCACCCGAAGGGAAGGTGGTAGCGGTGAAAGACAATACGCGCAAAATCAATCACGGAATGCCCTTTGAGCAGAACTTTCTGGTAGATGCCCCGAAGTTGTGGTCGCCCGAAACGCCTTTCCTGTATAAGGCGGTATCTAAGATTTACGTGGATAACCGGCAGGCGGATGAATACACGACCCGTTTCGGCATCCGCAGCCTGGAGATTGTGCCCGACAAGGGTTTCTTCCTGAACGGGAAGCACCGCAAGTTCCAGGGGGTGTGCAACCATCACGACCTCGGTCCGCTGGGGGCTGCCGTGAATGTGGCTGCCCTGCGCCGCCAGCTGACGATGTTGAAGGACATGGGGTGCGACGCGATACGTACCGCCCACAACATGCCGGCTCCCGAACTGGTGGAACTGTGCGACGAGATGGGCTTTATGATGATGCTGGAGCCGTTCGACGAATGGGATATCGCCAAGTGCGAGAACGGTTATCACCGCTTCTTCGGCGAATGGGCGGAGAAAGACATGGTGAACATGTTGCGCCATTACCGCAACCATCCCAGCGTGGTGATGTGGAGCATCGGCAACGAGGTGCCTACCCAGTGGAAGCCCGAAGGGTATAAGGTGGCTTCTTTCCTGCAGGACATCTGCCACCGCGAAGACCCTACGCGTCCGGTCACGTGCGGCATGGACCAGGTGTCGAGCGTGTTGGGCAATGGGTTTGCCGCCATGCTGGATGTGCCCGGATTCAATTACCGTGCCCACCGGTATGTAGAAGCCTACAACCGCCTGCCTCAGAACATTGTGTTGGGCTCGGAAACATCCTCTACGGTCAGCTCCAGAGGGGTGTATAAGTTCCCGGTACGGAAGCGTGGCGATGCCAAGTACGAAGACCATCAGTCGAGTGGATATGACTTGGAGCATTGCTCGTGGAGCAACGTGCCCGATGAGGATTTCGCCCTTGCCGACGATTATCCGTGGACCATCGGCCAGTTCGTATGGACGGGCTTCGATTACTTGGGCGAACCTTCGCCTTACGATACCGATGCCTGGCCCAGCCATAGCTCGTTGTTCGGCATTATCGACCTGGCAAGCCTGCCCAAAGACCGCTATTACCTCTATCGGAGTATCTGGAACAGGAAATCACCTACCCTGCACGTGTTGCCGCACTGGAACTGGCAGGGCAGGAAAGGCGAAAACACGCCGGTATTTGTCTACACCAGTTATCCCGAAGCGGAACTGTTCGTGAACGGCAAGAGCTATGGGAAGCAGCGCAAGCTGACGCGCGAAGAAAGCCAAGCCCTGCAGGGCAAGGATTCGCTTTGGCTCCAGCGCCGGTATCGGCTGATGTGGATGGATGTGCCATACGAGCCGGGCGAGCTGAAAGTAGTGGCTTACGATGCATCCGGAAAGGCGGCGGACGAAAAGGTAGTGCGTACGGCTGGCAAGCCTCACCACATTGAGCTGGCGGCAGACCGTACGGAGCTGGCGGCAGACGGGAAAGACCTTGCCTACATTACGGTGCGCATTGTGGACAAGGATGGCAATCTGTGTCCGATGGACAACCGCCTGGTACACTTCTCGGTAAAGGGGGCAGGCACGTATCGTGCTTCGGCAAACGGCGACCCTATCTGCCTCTATCTGTTCCACGAAAACCGGATGCCGGCCTTCAGCGGTGCATTGACCGCCATAGTACAGACTAAAGAAGAAGCCGGAGAAATCTGTTTCGAGGCGAAAGCAAAGGGTGTGAAGGGCGGCAAGCTGACCTTGCGCACGGTGCGTGAATAGTCTGTGTATATTATAATTGGGAGATTTTTGAGCAAACGATAAAACCTGTCGTTTGCTCTCTTTTTATCTAAAGATTTGGTGGATACCGGCAAAACGCGGAAAACATTTGGTGGAAATGTGATATTAAGTTTTTTGCACAAACGACATGTTTTGTCGTTTACCCTTTTTATCTTTGCCTCGAACTAAAAAATAAACACTATGGGAAAACGGTTGGAAGGTTTGCAGCGCATGTTGGTCATTCTCAACAAGCTGGAAGGCAAGAGGCGGTATGTGCCTGTGGAAGAACTGAAACGCTATGTGGCAGATGCAATGGCATTGCGCGGCTATTCGGGTGTGACGCAACGCACGTTGCAACGCGACTTCAAGGAAATAGAAAGTCTGTTTGGCATCAGTATCGGGTTCGACGAGAAAGCCCACGGGTATTATATAAAAGAAGAAGACAAAAATGCGCCGGAACGGTACGGCCAGCTGCTTCAGAACTTCGACCTGCTCAATGCCTTGGAAGGAGACACCAACTTGCGCACCTATGTGTTGGCGGAACATCACCGCCCGTTGCCCAGCGAGTGCCTGCCGATGCTGATAAGTGCCATCAAGCATACACACCCTGTAGTGTTCCGCTATACGCTGGTAAGACAGGGCGATAAGGTAGAGGAAAAGAAAGTCCTTCCCCATTACTTGAAAGAGTCGAACCAGCGGTGGTACCTGTTGGCATACGAAGGGGATGTGCTGAAGACTTTCGGAGTAGACCGTATCCGTGACCTGCGTATATGCGCAAGCGAGACATTCAAACGGAATATGGATATAAACGTGGACGAGCTTTTCCGCGATTGTTATGGCATCTGGAACCAGCCGGACATCCCGGTAGAAGACGTCGAACTGAAGTACGATGCCTTGGACGGCAAATTCCTGAAGTCGGTACCTTTGCATCATTCCCAGCAGGTCTTGACAGACAATGCGGACGAGGTCCGCATCAAAGTACACCTGCGTATCACCAATGATTTTGTGATGGAGCTGCTTTCCCGAAGCCGCTCGTTGAAAGTCATCAGCCCGCCCCACCTTAGGGAACGGGTGCGGAAGGTGTACGAAGAAGCGTTGAAGCGGAATGAATGATCGTAGGTTGAAGCATAACAGGAACTCAAAAACTTAAAAACTCAAAAACAGAATACTTATAGCCTATGAAAAAGATCTATTTATGTATGCTCATCGTTGCGTTTTGTTCGTGTATGGTTCATGCGCAGACGTTACACCGCTATGTGGTGGAAGTGGAAACGGTTCCCGATAAGAAGGAATACAAAGCTGAAAAGCTGATTAACGGCAATGTGCGGCTGGAGCCTCAAGGTCTGAGGAAGACGGTAAAGTATTACGAAATCCTTTCGCGCACGCCCTTGACGGCAAAGCAATGCCAGGATTCTATCCGGTTGGGCAAAGCCCGTCAGGTTTCCAAGCCTGTACGGAAGTACCGGCACCGGAAGAACGTGACGCTGGAAGGTTGGGACGGTGTCAATCCGGCGGATGTGGAACCTACAGAGTATGACCTCAATTACGAAGACCCCGACCTGTATGATTTTATAGCAGACTGAAAACTTTTCCGTAAATAACATTAAACTGCTTTCGAAAAACGGATATATACTTCGATTGCCGGTGAAGTATATATTCTTACCCAGTTTCAGTATATATGAAACTGCGTATGAAGTATATATTCGTTTTCAAAGCAATATGGCTGTTTGGGTAAATAAATGCCTAATGCTTCCACGCCTTGTTCATAGTTAAGCACTTCTTTAGCCACATTTTCCCCAACTCTAGACAATCGCTTTTTCCGGATAGTATCATAGCAAGATGCAGCCTGTTGCGGAAGCCTGCGGATATAGGTGCGTTGGTTTTTCCATTGATTTTCCGTAAATCTGTATAAGGGATATTCCTCTTTGCAATCAAAAGAGTTAGAAGAATTACCTCATTTGGGGATAATGAGTAGACAACTGTCCTATTTGCCGTGGTCTGCATCGCTTTGCTTGTTCCGGTAACTCTTCGGAGGGCAAAGGTACAAAATAAGAACAGAAGAAAGAATATCTATGTCTTTCTTTCTTCTGTTTATAAATGGAACAAAATAACGAAAATCAAATAAGTTCAGTTGCTATCTATTCTT
>NZ_NFJA01000147.1:0-5055 GCF_002159615.1 Bacteroides sp. An279 | reverse complement strand
AGTTCGGCGGGAACTTTGGTGGTTTCTTTCATCGGGCTGGAGACACAAGAGCTTGAAATTAAGCCGGTTATGAAAGTGGTACTGCACTCGGATACCGAGGTGTTGGATGAGGTCGTAGTGACGGCTTACGGTACAGCTACCAAAGGTACATTTACCGGTTCTGCTTCGGTGATGAAGGCCGATAAAATCGAAAAACGTCAGGTGTCTAATATTACGAATGCATTGGCGGGCGCGGTTGCAGGTGTGCAAATTCAGAGTTCAAACGGTCAGCCGGGTGAGGATGCGAAGGTACGTATCCGTGGTGTAGGGTCTATCAATGCGGGTACAGAACCGTTGTACGTTGTAGACGGTATGCCTTTCGACGGTGACCTTTCTTCGTTGAATACACAGGATATCGAGAGTATGACTGTATTAAAGGATGCGGCTTCTACCGCTCTTTACGGTGCGCGTGGTGCCAATGGTATTATCATGATTACTACGAAAAAAGGTGCTTCGGGCAAGGCTCGTGTGAACTTTGATGCGAAATGGGGTGTGAACTCACGTGCCGTGACCAACTACGATGTGATTGATAACCCGGATCAATACATGGAGTTGGCTTATCAGGCTTTGAAGAATGCCGGTCTGTACAATTTGGGCTATGATGAGGCTACGGCTCACGCATACGCCAATTCTTCTATCTTCAATAAATCGGCAGGTGGCGTAGGCTATCAGGTATATACCCTCCCGGAAGGCGAAGGACTTATTGGTACCGATGGACGCATTAATCCGAATGCGAAATTAGGTTACAATGACGGTACCTATTATTATACGCCGGATGACTGGGAAAAGGAAATGTTCAAGAACAAGTTGCGTCAGGAGTACAACCTGAGCGTATCGGGCGGTAACGACCGTGCTACGTTCTATTTCTCTTTGGGTTATCTGGATGACCAAGGTGTAATCGACGGTTCAGGGTTCAAGCGTTACAGCGGTCGTTTGAACGGTGATTACAAGGTAAACGATTGGTTGAAGGTAGGCGCTAATGTGGCTTATAACTTTACCAATAGCCGTTATCCGGAAGAACAGACTACTAGCAATTCTTCGGGTAACGCTTTCTATATCGCAAACTTTGCGGCACCTATCTATCCGTTATACGTGCGTGATGCCAATGGCAATATCATGACCAATAACGGGCGTAAGGTATATGACTATGGTGATGGAGTAAGTACAAATCAGGACCGTGCGTTTATGTCTATTGCTAATCCTGCCGGTGACTTGATTTACGATAAGACCGAATACCTGATGGATATTATCAATGCCAATTGGTATGCGCAAATCACTCCGATTAAGGGATTGACCTTGACGGCACGTTACGGTCTGCACATCGACAATACCCGTTTCAACAACTTGAGTAATGCCTATATGGGTCAGAGTGCATCCTATGGCGGTACGGCAACTCAGAGACACATGCGCACTTTCGGTTTCGACCAGCAGTATGTGGCTAATTATACGTTCTCGGTTGATGATGTTCATCATATCGACTTGACCGCCGGTTACGATGGATATAGCATGGAAATGACTGACTTCTACGGATATGGAACTAACCTCTATAATCCGGAAAGTTATTATCTGAGCAATGCAATTGATAACTGGCAGATAGGCGGTAATAAACATGAGTATGCTACTCACGGTATTTTCGCCCGTGTTAACTATTCATATAACGACAAATACATCGGTAATGTGTCTTACCGCCGTGACGCTTCTTCACGTTTTGCTCCCGATCACCGCTGGGGTGACTTCTGGGCAGCCAGTGTGGCTTGGCGTATCTCGGAAGAAGCTTTCATGGAAGACGTAGAATGGGTGAACCAATTGAAACTGAAAGCCTCTTTCGGTCAGCAGGGTAACGATGATATCTTGAATGGTACGGGCTATAAGAACTATTATCCGTATATCGACCAATACAGCATTACGGGTGCGAACAGCGTGTTCTCGGACGGTGTGCTTTATTATAAAGGTAATCCGGATCTGACTTGGGAAACTTCTACTTCGTATAATGTAGGTGTGGACTTCTCGTTGTTTAAGAACAAGCTGACCGGTACATTGGAATATTTCGGACGTAAGTCTTCTGACATGCTTTACAACTTGCCTACCGCAGGTAGCTTGGGTTATACTTCGATGCCGATGAATGTAGGTTCGATGACCAACTCGGGCTTCGAAATGGACTTCACTTACAACATCATTCAGAACAAGAACGTAACTTGGGACGTGAACTTAAACGCGACTTTCATCAAGAACAAGATCAATGAATTGCATGAAAACTTGAACGGGCGCTTGATTGATGGTAACCGTATTTATGAAGAAGGCGAATCGATGTACCGCATGTACTTAGTGGATTATGCGGGTGTAGACGAGGCAACCGGACAATCGCTCTATTGGATTGACGATGTGGACGAAGACGGAAATGTCATTGGTCGTAAGACTACTACAGATTATAATGTGGCACAGAGTTACCGTGTAGCAACGGACGACATGATGCCGACCGTGTATGGCGGTATCGGAACCAGTGTAACGGCATACGGATTCGACGCTTCTATCTCGCTTTCTTACCAATTGGGCGGACAGATTTACGATTCAGGATATGCATTGACTATGCATAACGGTTATAATTATATGGGTTATAGCTGGAATAAGGACATCCTGAATGCTTGGACTCCGACCAATACGCATACCGATGTTCCCCGTCTGGATACGCAAGACCGTGATGTGAACTCTTCTTCAACCCGTTTCTTGACCAGTTCGAACTATTTGAATATCAATAACATCACCGTAGGCTATACCTTGCCGAAGAGCTGGACTCAGAAGATGCAGATTGAGAAATTGCGCATCTACTTTACGGCAGACAACTTGGGCTTTATCTCGGCACGTAAGGGATTGGATCCGCGCCAAAGCTATACCAGTGCTACTACTGCCGTTTATACGCCGATCCGTACCATATCGGGAGGTATTAACTTGACATTCTAATTGATAAAACTTAAAATTAATGAGAAAGAACATGAAAACAAAATATCTTTTCGCTTCGAGCCTGCTTCTCTCCTTGGCATTCGCAGGATGTCAGGATTTGGATACAGCACCGGAAGGAGACGTCGTTACGACCGACCAGAAAGAGGATGTATATGAATTGAATCCGGAACGTGCGGATGCGGCTATCAACGCCATTTATTCTCAATTTAAGGAATATATGCCGAACGAGAATGCATTGGGAGCCAGCCGTCATAATGATATCGGCTATCCGACCATTATGTTGTGTACGGATGCCAACGGCATGGACGTGGTGAGTGACGATAATGGTTATAATTGGCAAGGAAATAGCTTGACTTATACAGACCACTTGGATTATACTTCGTATGAATGCCAAATGGTATGGAACGATTTGTATAACATTATTTTCTCTTCTAATAATGCGATTGCTTCGTTCGACCCGGAAACCGATGACCCTACGTTCCAAATGTATTTGGGACGTGCATACGCCACACGTGCGTTCTGCTACTTTAATTTGGCTCAGTTGTACCAGTTCAACTATGTAGGCAATCAGGACAAGCCTTGTGTGCCTTTGATTACTAACGAGAACTCGGCGGATGCAGCCGCTAACGGTGCTCCCCGTGCTACGGTACAGGAGATATACGACCAGATAGAAGCTGACTTGGAAACCGGCATCAATTTCTTGAAAGCTGCTGAGGATGCCGGAGCAACCCGTGCAGACCGCCGTTACATCGATCAAGCGGTGGCATACGGTATTCGTGCCCGTGTGGCTTTGACTAAGCAAGAATGGGCTGCAGCAGAGGAAGCGGCACAAACCGCAATCTCTTTGTCTGACGCTCGTCCTGCAACGATAGCAGAAGTCAGTTATCCGACATTCTGGGATGTGAGCGAACCGGACTGGATGTGGGGCGTATTGGTGGAAGAATCAGATAATGTCGTGTCTTCAGGTATTGTAAACTGGCCCTCGCACATGGGTTCTTTGAACTATGGTTATGCCAACTTCTCGGGTGGTAAGCAAATTAATAAGGCGTTGTATAACACCATTCCGGATACCGATGTCCGCAAAGGTTGGTGGACAGGTGTAGATAGTACATCTGTAAACTTAAGTGCCGCTCAACAGGAGTGGATGGATACTTATTCTTATCCTGCTTATACGCAGGTGAAATTCGGTTCGTATAACAATGTCATTGGTCAGTCTGCAAGTGCGA
Source organism: Bacteroides sp. An279 (assembly GCF_002159615.1). Lineage (NCBI taxonomy): Bacteria > Pseudomonadati > Bacteroidota > Bacteroidia > Bacteroidales > Bacteroidaceae > Bacteroides > Bacteroides sp. An279. The sequence continues at coordinate 832 of NZ_NFJA01000147.1, read as the reverse complement.
ATGATATTCCGTTGATGCGTATCGAAGAAATGTACTTGATTATGGCTGAAGCTCAAGCAATGGGAGGCAATACCGGAACAGGAAAATCTACATTGGAAAGCCTGATTCAGTCTTACCGTGATCCGGAATATACTTGTACGGCGGCTTCTGCGGCCGATATCCAAGATGAAATTTATCGCCAACGCCGTATTGAGTTTTGGGGAGAAGGCTTGATTTGGTTTGACATCATGCGTTTGAACAAGGATATAGACCGTCGGGGTGCAGGATACCCTCAACCGACTTCTGTATATTATATTCCTGCAGGTTCGAATGTTTTGTTGTGGCGTATTCCGCAAAACGAAATCAACTCGAACCAAGCCTTGACTGAGGATGATAATAATCCACAAGGTGAGACTCCGCAACCTGTACAGGACATTATTGAGTAAAGCGTTTATTGAAATCCGATAAATAGAGGGCTGTCTCCGATGGGGCAGCCCTTTCTTGTTCTATTATGACGTGTCGGAGAGAATAAAAGATAGGTACGTGTGTAGATTAGAGTTTATGTAATTTAGATTTGTTATATATCGCGCATACGCGTACCTTTGCAACATGAATTACCGCGACCATAAAGACAACAGCAAAAGTTTCCGTGCCTTGACGGGAGTTAGCCATGAATAGTTTTGTGCGCTTCTCCCTTATTTCGAGGCTGCGCATGAGGACTATTTGTCCGAGTATGAAATGACTGGGGAACGCCGTAGCGGAAAACGCCGCAGTCCTTCCATCTACAAGAACAGCCCCCTTCCCAGCATATCCGACCGCCTGTTCTTCATTTTGGTTTATTTGAAAAACAACC
>NZ_NFJA01000146.1:0-5123 GCF_002159615.1 Bacteroides sp. An279 | reverse complement strand
ATATTAGTAATAATCATAAGATAAATTCATATCAGTTATGTTACAAATAGTTGAAACAGAGAAATATAAACTTCTTTGGTCTTAAAATATCTACTAAATTGCTACAAATATAGATTATAATATTAAAAATAGACTGAAAAAGCTGAAAAAAATACAGAAATATATCAATATATTATCGAACATCCCGAATATTTTAATAGTTCACTTCACAAGGATGACATCATCGAGGTTGGTGGTGTACTGCTTGCTGATGTGTTCGCATTTGAGGTGCCACGACTTGTCTGTGGTGCCCTGTACAGCTACCTTAATGGTGTTATGACCGTTCTTGCGGTTGATGGCATCTATGGCAGCAGCCAGACGTGACTGCTTCTCACGGTCAATAGTATCGAACAGGTTAGTCTGGATGGCAAAGTTGGGAACTATGTTCCAGACAATGACTCCGGCTTTCTTATAGTGGTACCCACCCTCTTTGCAGAAAACAAAGCGAAGTGCCCGGACTGCGGTACTGACAAGCTTCTGGAGGTCGTTGGTCGGTACCTGCATGTGGATGGTGCGGTTGATGCAGTGCTACGGAAAATCTAGTCGGAAACGGCTGGTATAGGCGAAGACTGTTATCTCTGTACAGCAGCTGTGCTGCATACGGAGCTTTCTGACACATTCGGAAGAAAAGTTTGTAAAAGCTTCTTTTCGCAATATAGATCTGACAGAGGCGAGTCAGGAAGAGAAGTCGGGGTTTTGGAATGGGTATGTGATTTTACATATGCATGCTTGCGTGAGGGATGTTTGTCCCCTATATTTTTGATACGGGGTATTAGGCCCCCCTATTATGATATAGAGAAACTAAAAGCGACTAAGATTGCACTTAGTCGCTTTTTATATTCATTATCTTTATTTTTCATGTTCTGTTAAGATTTCTATCAGTTTATATCTGACATTGCTATCATCAGCAGGAGGATTTGCTAAGGTCGTTTTTTCAACCTTAAGAGTGTATTCAATTCCTTTCTTATAAACAAATCCGTCTATGCCACTGAAAGGAAGTTTTGAATAGCTTGCATTTCCTTCTTCTTTAACAAGCATACACTCTATTGGAGTTTCACTTCCCCAGGGTGTATAAGTATCTGTTTCTGCAGAAACATACATTTTTACAATTTCAACTTTGTCTGTCAAATCATCTTTATCACAACTGATAAAGATGAATGTTAAAAGGAATAGTATCAGTATTCCAAATAGATTCTTTGTTTTCATATTACTTTGATTTATAGTTCTGTATTTACTTTTATTTTCCCTATTGTTTTCTGTTCGTCACGAACCCGGCATAGTTCCCGGTGTGCTCTTTCCTTATACTCCTGAAGAACTTTGATTTCGTTACGCAATCGGTTGTTTTCTACCTGAAGAACCTGGAGTTCTTTTGCCTGTTCTTCAGCTTTCATTTCAGCACGTACTTTTTCTTCAGCTGCCTTTGCGATAAGCTCCGGAGCCGGAATCTGTATCTGTTTCTGTGCTGTTATAAACTCGCTCATAAGCATACAAAGGGCTTCTACCTGGTTTCTTTCCTTCTCGATGTCTGGAGGTACAGGGAGAAATGGTGTTGTTTCCTTATCATAGATGTCGAAGTCATTCTTCTCTATGAATTTCCAGACTGTTTCAACCCATTCACCGACAGGCTTTCCGGCTTTTCGGCAATATATTTTTATTTCCTCAAGTATGCTTTTCGGCACTCTTAAAGTTGATGTTTGTATATTTGTTTTTTCTTGCATATCAATGATTTATGTGCAAAAATATAAAGAATATATTTAGTAATATACATATTCTACAAAAAATATATTATAGCTTTGTTATATGTATATCTACAAAACAACCACCGAAGCCGGATAAGTCGTCTGGTTGCGTGTAAGTGACCGTTACAAGGGTTTGTCCCATGAATGTTTCAATCTTGTCTATAACGGCTTCCATTGGCTTCCCTAAGCCTGTGGCTTCAGCAGATACCAAAATCAAATCTCCTTCCTTCATATCTTAATTTTTTTGATTGTGTGACAGAATCAAATTATTTTATACCGAACTCTTCTCTTAACATTTTAAGCAGTGCATTTTCAGCGTGCTTTCTTGTCATTTCTCCTGTACATACTCTGTCATCGTAATAACAGCACCTTTCATACACATTCTTAAGCCTCCCGAGTTCTGCTATTTTATCTACAGCCTTTACTGCTTTATTATTTGTAGGGTTATCCATTGCATTACTGATCCACCTGTAAACAAATGAATATTGTTCGTACTGTTCCCCTCCTTCCTCTCGTGGATGCAGAGTGTTTATATTGAATACAACTGTATCAGCTTTGGGCTTTCTTCCCTTAATTGGATATTTGCAAATCAGTTGATAGTCAAACCATACATCAGAACCGCTTTCCTTGATGCGTTCCTTCGCTGGACGCAGAATCTTTTGGTCTATCTGGGCATTAGAATAGACTTCAGGTATCTCCAGATCTTTTCTTAGCTGAAGGATCGGGTAGTAATACTGTTTTCTATCTCTTTGGCTGCAAATTATTTTATACAGCCTTTTTGTGTAGTTACCACGAAGCCCAAGCGCAAGCCCTTTGGAATATCTTGTTCCTCCGACACCAACGCCATAATAAATCAAGAACGGAATAGCCCAAGGGTTTATATTAAGCATTACCTGGTTAGTCCCCTTTATGTTGTGTATCGTTGTGATGATTGCGCCAACGGTTTCTATTGTCTTGTGTATTTTGGGATGAACCCAGCGGAAGGAAAAATTCTTTTTTGTCAAGTCCAGAGCTTCTTTTAAGACCTTTGTTTTATTGTTTCTTCCTCCAGCTTCATCGCATCTGATAGTAACATAAGGCTGATTAAATAAGTCACGTGGCAGTTCTTCTTCTCTTGTCATGTGCTTTTGTATCTTGTCACTGATAAGAGTAAGCAAGTTTTCTTGCCATTCAGAAATATTGTACTGCCCAAAAGTTACATTATTAGGCTGAATGAGCATTATTTCTTCTTCTGTAGGAGGTATGAACGGCACCAAGTCTTTTCCTTTTACCATATTCTTGATTTTTAGGGGGTACTTTGCAAATATAGACAATAAAAAGTAACATGCAAAAAGAAAAGGTATTTTTTATCGGTATGTTTAGTAATTTGAGTATCTTTTATAGGGGGTAATTTTAGTAATTTGAGTATCTTTTATCCCTTTTATTTAGTAATTTGAGTATCTTTTATCCCTTTTTACCATTTATAAAACACATAAAATCAGCCTTTTACAATGCTAAAAACACGTTTGTACAAGATATTCTGCAAAGACATTCTAACAAGAAAGCGGATTTTAGGATGAAAGTGACCTTGCTTGTCCATGTGGAAAACCGCACAAAGAAGGAGAAAAAGAGAACCCTCCCTTTAGGGAGTTAGGTGGGTTTAGGTAGGCAAATTTTCTGGCGCGTTAAAAAGTGTGTATATTAGTAATTTTATGTTTATTTTCTTTGCTTTTGATATATATTGTTATACATTTGCGATAAAAAGTATAACAGTATGGAAGTGACAATAAAAAAACTAACTGCATTCAGACTTGACAGCAACCTTCTGGACATGCTGAAGAGTGCTGCCAAACGTGAACATCGGAGCTTAAACAACTTTGTGGAATGTCTTCTTATGGATGCCATGTACACAGAGCCAAACGAAGAGACCAAAGCGGCTATAGAAGAAGCTCGTGCTGGGAAAAACCTGAAGAAAGTTGATACAAGCAGCTTCGAGAACTTTATAAAATCCTGTAGTGAATGAGAGAAGTTAAGACTGGTGGTCAGTTCCGGAAAGACCTGAAACGATACAGGAATGATAAAACCAAACTTGAAAAGCTTTATGATATTGTAGGATACTTGGAACGTTGTGAGGACGTTCCAAAAGAGTTTAAACCTCATATGCTTTCAGGTGATTATGCAGGTCACATGGAATGTCACGTAGAAAATGATTTTCTTTTGATATGGATCGATGATGAAGTCGTAAAGCTGGTTAGGCTTGGCAGTCATTCGGAATTGTTTGGAAAGAAGAAAAAATAACATAACTATTTTAGAAAGTCAGTAGATCTTCAATAACAAAGTAAGTTCTGCTGACTTTTATTTTGGATATGCACTGCAAATGGCTGCACTCGTCGGGACGGGTGGTCCCGCCCCTTGCCGTGCGGCGCTCCCCGACCGATGAGTTTTTTGTGGTGTTCCGGACACGTTCTGTTGTGCGGTTTTGTTGGGTAATTCTGTTGTGTACCAGGTGTGCGGTTTTCGTGGGTGTTCACGTGTGTGGGATAGGTTCTATCTCTCCCCGTCCCCTTTGCTAATTTCGCGCTGGGGAGGGTGTTCGATAGAACAGCAAGAGGAAACCGGGCAAACCCTGTTTTTTCCTCTTGCCCTACGGGGTTTTTAGCTGTAAATCAGCCATTTAGAAAATTATACTAGTATAATTTGGTTATAATGAATAAATATACTATCTTGTAAACCAATAAGTTAGTATATTAATTCATTATAATAAGCCTTATAATATCATGGAAAAAGACAGTAAAACAACGGTAGCAGTAGAACGTACTACTTTTACTAAACTTGACCGTCTGGCCAAGGCAAATAATGTGTCAAAAATGGAGTTCCTTACACATGCTATAAATTATTTTGAGAAGTACGGTATAAACCCGGTCGAGCATGAAAGCCCGGCACAGGAAATGCAGAAGCTTATCAAGCGCATGGATCAGGTGTTCGCATTTCTGAAGAAACAGGAAACGGATCTTGTGCGTCCGGCTTGTGAAGCTCTGGCCGGAGCCAGCACACAGATAACCATAAACCTTTCATCCTTACTTTCGGAAGAAAAGTTCAGGCGGTTCCTGAAGGAGAACAGCGAACTTTTCATCGAGGTGATGAATCAATCCAGCGAAAAGGGAAAAGCTATTGACAGAGCTGAAAGAGCGGTACGGGATTCTGATGCAGTTATCAGGAAGAACCAGCAGGCCATTTTCAAGCGGATAGAAGCCAATGAAACAGCACAACTTAAAGCCATGCAACATATAGTTTCCTTCCTCGATGCAAAAGGAAAGACCGGGCTGCTCGATGATATAAACAAGGTCTATGAGAGGGAAAAGGAAA
>NZ_NFJA01000145.1:0-5310 GCF_002159615.1 Bacteroides sp. An279 | reverse complement strand
CCGCTTCTGTTCTTCGTCAGATAGCCCGCTATCTTCCTCATCACAGAAGCGAAAATGCCTCAAAAACTCATCCCAAATCATCGCACGATAAATTCAAAACAGCTTCTAAAAAAATAATTATTCCATTATACGGAGGAAATGATTTTATCAATCTGTGTAATCTGTGGTGAAAATTCTTTATTACCTTGTTTCTATCACGCAATCGGCTGGAGCTTTGATGTTTTCATCCAGTGTGATGGAGCCGATACTGTCTGCTATGATGCGTCCTGACATCGGGTTCTTGATGTTGGTGATAGCCCCGCGGATGTCGGCGTTCAGGGTAGAATATTCGAAGGCGCGGTCGCAGGACGGGTCGAAAGTACAGTTCTCCAGCACCAGGTCTTCGGCATAACACAAAGGCTGTTCGCCGGAGATGTGGCAATTAACCAGGCGCAGGTTCTTCGAGTGCCAGCCCAGATACTCACCGTTCAGTTCCGAATCGTAAATCGTTACGTTCTCCACTTCCCAGAAAGCGTCCTTCGTCGTAATCTTCGCGTTATGGATTTCCACGTTCTTCACGTATTGGAATACATACTTGCTGTCGCTTTCCAGCCCGTCCACATAAATATCGTTGCTGAACATGAACGGATAGGTACCGTCGTGCAGGCGGAGGTTCTTCACGCGGATGCGGTTGCACCGCCAGAACACTTCGTCGGCATCGTTCATCTGTACGTTTTCTATCTCAATGTCGTTCATTTCACGGAACATCTTCGGGGCGTCGATTACGGTATCTTTCATGATTAAATGGTCGGAATACCACAATGCCGAGCGTCCGCCTACGGCAAAGTAACAATTGTCAATGGTAAAGCCGTGTACGTGCCAGAACGGATAATTCCCCTCGAAACGGCAATTGGTTGCTACGATGTTGCTGCACTCTTTGATGCCCGATTCTCCTTCGCGGATGGTCACGTTATCCAAGTGAAGGTCGTGCGAGGCGAACAGCGGGCGTTCGCCCCCGAATTCTTTGTCTTTAATCAGCTGCATAGTATATTTGTTATTTGGTTGTTTTTCTTCGGGTGCAAAATTACAACATTCTTCCCATTCTTTTGTAAATGAATTACAGATGATACTACCTCGATTACAGAAAGGACAGAGAATTTTGATATGATACCATGCACAATTTCATACCACGCAAAGTTTAAGTCTCTAATCGGGTTGTATTATCAATCCAGAGAGCATCCTTTTATGGTTTCCATATCAAAACCGTACGTTCTCCAATTGGAAATCGTACGTTTTCGATATGGAAACCGTACGGTTTTGATATGGAGAACGTAAAAGTAAGACAGCCTGAGACAGATACTGAGCCTTTTAATCATACATTGATTCGCATCTGCTGAAACAAACTTATTTATTTTGTATCTTTGTAGGCATGAAACACGTGATACTGATTTTCTTCTGTCTGTTGTTTTGTTCCTGCCGCCAAGGAGGAGGTAAGAACGATTGGGCTTTGCTGCACGAGGCCTCCCTACATACCGCACAACCTGATTCGGTAATGGACCTGCTCGGGCAGATAGCCCGCCCCGACTGTTTGCAAGGAAAGGCGCGGGCAGACTATGCCTTGCTCTATACCGAAGCCTTGAACAAACAGGGCCGGATAGGAACGAACGATTCGTTGATAAAGATTGCCCTCGGCTATTACAGCAAACAGGCTCCCGGCATCCCGCTTGCCAAAAGCTATTTCCTCTTGGGACGCATCTACCAGCAGCAAGGCAACGACACCCTTGCCCTGAAGGTCAATCTGCAGGCACTTGCCGCTTTGCCCTCACAAACGCAAGACCGTACACGGATGTTGGTGAACTACGACTTGGGGTACTTATATCACAAAACTGACTGCTACTCACAAGCCTTGTTACATTACCGGGAAATGCAGAAGTATGTAGACACACATTCTGATACGTTGGATTGTTACATCACCGCGTACAGCTTGGGAGACATCTTTATGTTGCTGAATCGATACGACAGTGCTTACCATTATTATCAGGAAGCCATTTCGTTCGCCCGCCAATTAGAAAATAAATCCTACGAAAGGTATATCATCAGGCAATTGTGCCTGCATGCCCGTTTGACCGGCAATCGTCAACAGGCTAAAGTTTACCTGCAGGAAATAGTTGATACTTACGGCAATGATTTTTACAACAAAGCTGTGCTTTTCAAAGAAGAAGGTAATGTCGATTCGGCTTCTTTCTATTTCCTCAAAGCAACAAAAGATCCGCAAATCATCACCCGGACTATGGCATTTTATAACCTGTTACAGTTGCATCGGAAAGAACACCCGGCTTTGGCTTTCGTCTATGTCGATTCTTTCCATATTTATAAAGATTCGCTTTATGCCTTGCGGCAAACCGATAAAATAGGGAGACTGACCGAACAATATCTGCAACAAATGAGCCGCCAAAAGGCGGAGGCTAACCGACGTGAAAACACCATTTACTTATGTGTAGGTGTCTTCATCACGCTTCTGTTATGCGGCATCGGCATTTTCCTTTTCATCAAGCGTCGGGAACGCCGCTACTTGCTATTAGAGAAACAGTTAGTCACAGACCGATTGGCGGCAATCAAAGAATATGTAGCTGAACAGAACCGGCGGAACCCTGAAGCATGGAAAACGATGCGCCAAGAGATAGCAGCCATAGAAACGCAAACACTTATCGGACAGTTTCAAGAGACCGTATGGCAAAAGCGAATCAATGCCATACAGAAAGGCAACGGCAAGCCTTTCTCGAAAAAAGAACAGGCAGTGTTCCAAAAAGAAATCCTCGCCCTGTTTGATGAACTCGTGAAACGGCTGCAAGCGGAGCATCCCCAAATCACTAAAGATGACTTGCTGTTTTGCCTGCTTTCTCTTATGAATTATCCTACCAGTCTGATAGCCGCGTGCATCGGATGTAAGGAAAACACCCTGCGTACCCGCAAGCATCGCTTGAAAGAGAAACTATCAAAAGAGACATTCGGGCTTTTCTTTCATTCCTCTATAAACCAGCAAGATACAGAAGAAGTGTAACGCTCGTTGTAACGCTGTAACGGAAATTGTCACGCAAAATATTTGGCTGTTTTTATCAATTTTCAGAATTTTGTGGAAACAAAAAATGAAATACTTATGAAAACAAAACTGATTGCTTTATTGTGTATGCTAATGACGGTTTCTTTCTGTATTGCTCAAATCACTAATACGAATACAGAAATAAAATTACAGCAAAGCATAGGAAATGGAGAAGGGCGTCCAAAACCCAGTTCATTAATGGAAGAACCTCGTGCATTCCTTGACCAATCAAAATTGTCTGTTTCGATGCCCGAAAGCAGAGAAGCGGTGGTTTCGATTATGCGTCAGATGAATGGAACGATGGTTTATCAACGGGCCTATTTCCATACGCAAAGCGTGACGGTAGACCTTGGCGGTATGCCGGTAGGTACGTATCAGTTGCGGATAGAAATAGACGGAACGGTTTATACAGGTACTTTCCGTTTGTAACCAAATGTTACCAAAGCTATGAAGAAAACAGGTATATTCTTACTGTTGCTGTCTTTGCTGGCAGCCTGTCAAGAATCTGATAAGGAACGCCTGACTCGCCTGGTGCAGGAATGGGATGGGAAGGAAATCGCTTTTCCTGCGCAAGCGGTGTTTACGGTACAGGGCAGGGACACGGTAGATTTCCGCTGGCAGTCTGCTCCTTACCGCATTGTGACGTATGTCGATTCTCTGGGTTGTGCCAGCTGCAAGCTGCAGTTGCCCAAGTGGAAACAGTTGATAGCGGAGACCGATTCGTTGTTCGGAAAGGAAAAGTTGTCTTATGTATTCTTTTTCCATCCGAAAGATGCACGCGAGTTAACCTATCTGACACGACGCGATGGCTTTACCTATCCGGTGTGTTTCGACCGTGAGGATGCTTTCAACCGCGTGAACCGTTTCCCTTCGGAGATGGCTCTGCAGACTTTCCTCCTTGATAAGGACAACCGGGTAGTTGCCATCGGCAATCCCGTCCATAATCCGCAGGTGAAGGAACTTTACCTGAATATCATCGGCGGCAAGCGTTCCGCAACAACCGGTACGAAGCAGACCTCTGCTTCGTTAAGCGAACGGGACGTGCAATTCGGTTCTTTCCCGATGGGGGAGAAGAAAGAACGGAAGGTGACGCTGAAGAACACGGGTGATGCTCCTTTGGTGATACACGGGGTTGATACTTCTTGCGGTTGCACGCGTGTGGAATACAGCCAGCGTCCTTTGCGTCCGGGCGAGGAAACCACCTTGCTCATCATTTACGAGGCGGATGAGGCAGGTCATTTCCGCAAGACGGTAGACGTGTATTGCAACACGGCAGATGCTCCGTTGCGCATCAGTGTGACGGGAGAAGCGGTAAGCAATTGATAATTGACAATGGACAATTGACAATTGGGTTTCTTCCATTCGTTGTAGGGGCGTATCGCATACGCCCGAATGCGCCAACTAATCCATGCGGATGCAAAAGATAATGATATCATATATAATAAGGAGTGGAAACAATACAGAAAGTGTTTGGAAGACAACCTGTATGTTCCCACTCCAGTCAAACCCTAAAATAGAAAGGAGGACAGACCGTTGCAAAGTTAAGAAGAAAACAGAAGATTCGCAAATCGGTGATTTGCGGCTTCGCAGATGAAAAAACGAATTGAATTGAATAATAACTTTAAACGAATTTAATTATGAAAACAACTATTTTGAAATTGATTTTTTCGACAGCATTGATTGTGGTAGCAGGCATTACGCTTTATCGTGCACAAGAAAAAGAGATGTTATCTGATATAGCTTTATCTAATGTAGAAGCACTGGCTAGAGGAGAAAGTGATGGTGATTGTTCAGATTGTGCTATCTATGCTCCAGGTATATGTAAAGACTGGGGATGGGGTGGTTGTACAGGAAAAAATGCTATAAAATATTTGTAAACTATGAAAAGAGTAGGTTGTGTATTAATATCTTTGTTGTTTATTGTTAGTTGGGGATTTGTAACAACGTCATCTAAGCAGAATGCAAAAGAAGAACTGTTACTTCTACAGAATGTGGAAGCGCTCGCTGTTCCAGAAATCATAGTTGGACCATTTTGTATGGTAACAAGTTCTATTTGTGTTGTAGAATCTGATGGGCTATTTCTTAGAGGTGTTCCTTTATTTTAATTTTTATTGTCAGGAAATAGAGTTTATGTAATTTAGATTTGTTATATATCGCGCATACGCGTACCTTTGCAACATGAATTACCATGACCATAAAGACAACAGCAAAAGTTTCCGTGCCTTGACGGG
>NZ_NFJA01000144.1:0-5366 GCF_002159615.1 Bacteroides sp. An279 | reverse complement strand
ACGAAGAACAGGAGCGGAAAGGACCAAAAAATCGCCCAAAGCACACACGAAAACGGATACATCAAGCCAAGAAAAACTTTTTGGAGAAATTCAAAACAGCTTCTAAACGATTCATTAAACAAAATCGACCAACAGTTCTTAGAGAAAATAACTCACGTTATCACCGATAATCTTTCGTCAACAGAAACAATTGACATCAGTTTCCTTGCCAGCCATCTTTGCATGAGCAACTCGACTTTATACCGGAAAGTAAAAGCCTTGACCGGCATGTCAACCAACGAATACATCCGTAAAATCAAGATGCAACTTGCCGAAAAGATGTTGTTGGAAGGGAAATACAACATTTCTGAAATCGCGTTCAAGGTAGGCATCAACAGCACAGTCTACTTCCGCCAATGCTTTAAGTAAGAGTTCGGCATCACTCCTTCCGAGTATCTGAAGAAAATCAAGCAAGGATAAACAAAAACGGATAGACATGAGGCGATTCTTATTCAAGCCTCATGTTACATTCCTGTTTCATCCAAAACAAATTTATATCTAATTGAATGTGAGACACATAATTATTCCAATGAAATCATTCTTTACATTTCATGTTACAAACGTGTGAATCTTCACCTTTCGGAGTGTTAAATAAGCATAAACAAGCTGTTACTTTATAAAAATACATTTAATTTTGCTTCGGTAAAAACAGATTGGATTTAGGATAACTAAAACAAACGACACATAACCGACTAAATAAATTTTTAATTCAATTATTATGTTACATCAATCCAAATTATTCTTGGCGGCAATGGCAACCACCATCACCGTATGTGCCAGTGCCCAAGTAACAACTTCTGCCGTAAGCGGACAAGTCATCGATGAAACCGGACAAGCCGTTATCGGAGCAACAGTATTGGCTGTACATGAGCCTTCAGGTACACAATACGGAGCAGTAACCAATATGGACGGACGTTATACCATTCAAGGTATGCGTACCGGAGGTCCGTATAAAATCGAAATCTCGTATGTAGGCTACAAAAAATCTACTTACACAGACCTTTACCTCGAATTGGGTAATACATTAGGGCTGAACGCAAAAATGGAACCCAGCAGTGAATTGCTTGATGAAGTGGTAGTAGTGGCGGATGCAAAAGCAAACGCAGGAGCCTCGAGCAACTTTTCTACGCAAAAGATAGAGAATACGCCTACAGTAGACCGCAACATTTATGACATCGTAAAAAATATGCCGATGGCTATGACCTCAAAAAATGGAGGCATCACTTTCGCCGGCTCAAACAACCGTTACAACAGCTTTCAGATAGACGGTACGGTAAGTAACGACGTATTCGGTCTTGCCGCATCGGGAACCAATGGAGGACAAACAGGAGCCAACCCGATTTCAATGGATGCTATCCAGGAAATCCAAGTCGTAGTGGCTCCGTTCGATGTCCGTCAAAGCGGATTTACAGGCGGTGGCATCAATGCCATTACCAAACAAGGCACAAACACCACTCACGGTTCGTTCTATACCTATTTCAATAACCAAAATATGTACGGTAAATACAGTGCCATCCGCGACTACGCTAAATCTCCGATGACTCAACAATATACCCGTACTTTCGGTGGAACATTAGGCGGTGCTATCGTAAAAGACAAATTATTCTATTTCGTCAGTGCAGAAGGGAAGAAGGAATCTTATCCGTCAAGTATCTATCCAGGCTATACCAGCGAATACTTGACAGCAGACGTGGCTTCCCAAATCGCGAATAAATATAAAGAACTGACCGGTTTCGAAGAAGGATACAGCCAACGCAACGTAGACCAAAAGTCATTCGGCTTGCTGGCACGCATTGACTGGAACATCAATCAAGACCACAAATTGGCAATCCGCTACCAACACAACAATTCGTATGACGATAACTACGGGCCAAGTGCCTACTCGTACACATTCAATAACAGCAGTTACCGAATGAACAATAAAACGAATTCTATCGTTGCCGAATTAAACTCTCACTTAGGAGAAAACTTGTACAACGAATTACGTGCTTCCGCAAGCTTTATCCGCGACCATCGCGACGTAGGATATCAAGGTCCGACAGTACAAATCAGCAACATCCTTGGCGGAGACGGACAAACCAACATCACTGCCAACATTGGTACCGAATATTCTTCGGGCGCTAACCTGCTTGACCAAGATATCTATACATTCGAAGACAACCTGTCTTGGTATTTAGGAGACCATACACTGACCTTTGGCACACACAACGAAATTTACCGCATTAAGAACTTGTTCATCCAAGCAGTAAACGGTTCATGGTATTATGATTCGTTGGAAGACTTTATGAACGATACTCCTTATCAATATTCATACAAATATACAGACCCTGATTTAACCGGCGGTGACCTGCGTTACGCTCCGAACATGAAAGCCGGTCAATTCGGCTTCTATGCACAAGACAAATGGAATGCAACTAACAATTTCGAACTGACTTACGGATTGCGTATTGACATTCCGGTTGTATTCAACAACCCGACAAGCAATCCCACATTCAACGAATACGCTCAATCAAATGGCTTCGATGCACGTGTCGGAACTGTACCCAGTGCAAAAGTAATGTTCTCTCCGCGTGTAGGATTCCGCTGGTATGCAGATGAAAACCGGAACACATTAATTCGAGGCGGCCTTGGCATTTTTACCGGACGTGTACCTTTCGTGTGGTTATCAAATGCATTCAACAATACAGGTATGGAAATGAAAGGAACAACCATTTCCCCACAAGATGCAGACGGAAACTATACGAAAACAGCACCCTCTTTAGGAGATTACGCAAAAGACCCAATGGGTGCAATGAACTCACAAAGCGGTTCCGCAGCACGTCCCGATATTGTTACCGTATCAGAAGACTTCAAATATCCGCAAGTATTCCGTGTGAATTTAGCATGGGAGCAACGCTTGCCGGGCGATGTCAAAATGACATTGGAAGGCATCTATTCAAAGACAATGAACAACGTGTTCTTTGAAAATTTAGCGCTGAGCAATAATGGTAACAAAGTATATGCCGTTCCTGGTGTTGAAGCATCTGCAGCTCCTTATTATTCGACAGCAAAAAGTGATTATTATAGCATCGTAAATCTGAGAAATACAAACAAAGGATATACATACGCAGTATCAGCGATGTTAGAAAAGAGCTTCAATTTCGGTCTCGACCTTTCGGCATCTTATACTTTCGGCCATGCTAAATCTGTAAACGACGGTACAAGTTCTGTAGCTTATTCGAACTGGAAATACAATTATTCACGTGACACGAATTCTGAAAACGAACTCGGTTTCTCTAAGTTCGATATACCTCACCGTGTTATGGTACAAGCTTCTTACACCAGCCCGAAATACTGGAATGGATGGATGAGCTCTACTATTTCAGTTATCTATAACGGATTCTCAGGAAGCCGATACAGCTTAACGATGAATGAATCAACAGACTTTAATGGAGACGGGTATAGAGGCAACTCACTGCTGTATATCCCCACCGATGAAGAGTTAAATAAGATGAACTTCGTTGATTCGAAGACTATGACCGCTGCAGAAAACCGTGAAGCTTTCAGACAATGGATTGAAAATGATTCTTATGCAAAAGACCATCGCGGACAATATGCTGAACGCAACTCGAACTTGAGCAAATGGGAACATGAGATAGACCTCCATTTTGCACAAACCATCCACAACATTAAGGGTATGGGCAAACTGGAATTCACTTTCGACATCATCAACTTTGCCAATATGCTGAATAAGAAATGGGGTGCAAGCTATAGCTCCGCATACAATTTATCACCGGTTTCTGTAACAAGCCTTTCTACAGACGCCAATGGCAACCGTACTCCAAGCTATACTTACAACAATGCTGAAATCAATAAAGACGACATCGCTTCCCGCTGGCATGCACAAGTCGGCGTAAGACTGAGCTTCTAATTGAATATTTCACTGAACGCAGATTAACGCCTATTTCTCCGGAATCTTACGTTAATCTGCGTTTTTATATCATTACCATCAAACTTTTAGACGCATGAAAAAGATTCTTTTCACCTTATTATTGCTGGCAACACTCTTACCTGCAATGGCAGGAAACAAACATTACACCGTCATCGTTTCCCTTGACGGATTCCGTTGGGACTATACAAAAATGTATGAAACCCCGTTCTTCGACCAAATGGCAAGAGAAGGTGTACAAGCTACCATGTTCCCGTCTTTTCCCTCGAAAACGTTCCCCAACCATTATACACTGGCAACCGGATTGTATCCTGACCATCACGGCATCATCGCCAATTCGTTTTGGGCTGCCGACAGAGGTAAAATGTATGCCATGAACAACCCGGAAACACGTAATGACCCTTCTTTTTATGGAGGAGAGCCCATTTGGATTACAGCACAGAAACAAGGAATTAAAACAGGAAATGTGTATTGGGTAGGTTCGGATATCGCCATAAAAGGACAACATCCCACCTATTATAAAGTGTACGATGATACCCCCAGGCTGAACTATGCCGAACGCATTGCATACGTACTGGAGATGTTAAAGAAACCGGAACCCGAACGCCCCCAACTGATTATGGCTTACTTTGAAGACCCTGACCACTACGGTCATGCTTTCAGTCCGCACAGTGCAGAAACACACCGTTGCATCACTGAACTGGACGTTTTGATGAAACAATTATGGGACGGCATCCAACTGCTTCCTTTTGCCGAAGACGTAAATCTGATTGTCACATCCGACCATGGCATGGCTACCATCAGTCCCGACCGCTGTGTCTCTATCAGCCAATACCTGAAACCGGAATGGTACGAACGCATCAACGATAATCTTCCGGCTCAAATTTATGCCAAAGCAGGCTGTACCGATTCCATCTACAACGCCTTACAAGGGCTGGAGCATGTACGCGTATGGAAAAAAGCAAACATCCCGGCTTACTTGCATTATGGCAGCAATGCCTATATAGGCGATATTATCGTATTGCCAGACTTAGGTTGGTTAGTCACCGATGATACAGACTTCAACGTAGGAGGCGCACACGGATTCGACCCGACTTACGATGATATGCAAGTCATGTTCCGTGCTTGCGGTCCGGATTTCAAGAAAGGTTATACGGCATCCAAATTCCATAACGTCAGTATCTATTCCCTCCTTGCCTATCTGCTCGGCATCACGCCTGAAAAGACCGACGGATCATTAGAAGAAGTCAAAGGAATGCTAAAGGCTCTTCCAGCCCAATCATCGACTTCAGAAGCTGTTTTGATTTCATTCGATAAATTTGTTAAGCATGATTTGGATGAATGCAATCTGTACCATAGCTTCTGCGGTTTCAGCAAGGAATTCATAATCGATGGTCAG
>NZ_NFJA01000143.1:0-5450 GCF_002159615.1 Bacteroides sp. An279 | reverse complement strand
ACTGACCAGCCAAACAGCACTGCTTGACACTGTATATTTCGTATTAGTCTCTATTGATACGTTGACAGAGGTGGCTTCATTAGACAAATCAAATGAAGCAGGAGAAACATTCAAAGAAACCGCTTCTTTTCCTGCCTGCGTCACCGTAACGGTACGGGTGATGCTGCCGTCTTCTGAGGTAAACGTCAAAGTCGCCTCACGGACAGTTGTTTCTTCATTGGCGGCTACATCAAAGGTCAAAGAGTTGGATTCGGTCAAACCGCTTACAGGACTGACCAGCCAAACAGCACTGCTCGATACGGTATATTTCACATTTGCCTCTACAGCCACCTCGATAGAAGCCTCTTCGGAAGTCAACGTAAACATGGCAGGCGAAATATCCAATTGGGGTATTTCTTTTCCAGCCTGCGTCACAGTTACTGTCCGCACCATGCTTCCATCTGACGACGTAAATGTGATAATGCCTTCACGAGCCGTTGCACCTTCATTTGCCTTGACATCAAAGGTAACAGAAGAAGCATTGGTCGTACCACTTACCGTGGCAGTAATCCAATCCACATTGCTTGCCACTTGATAATCCACATTCGTACTGACGGAAACGGTAAAAGAAGCTGCATCTGAAGCCAAAGACAAGGAAGGAGGAGAAACATTCATAAAGTCATGGTCTCCAACGTCCTCTATCCTACCAGCCTGAACCACCTTGACTTCCTGTTCGCCTATCTCACTATCCAACCGGATAACCGCCTCGCGAGAAGCAGTACTATAATTCTGTCCGCAACTGAACGTTAAAGTCTCGGTTTTCAATCCTCGGCTTGTCACCTGCTCCAACCAATCGGCATCAATGGAAACTGTATAATCTACATTCGTCTGTAATTCTAACGAGAAACCAGTATCTTCTGCCGCCAAATCAACACGGGAGGCGGAAACAATCAAACCACCAGCAGCTGCCTGACGAACCACCAAGGTATCGGTAAGTGTTGCTGTCTCGTCGGTAAAGATAAAACGTGCCTCACGCGAATCATACGTTTCATTAGGTTGTACTTCTAAATGGATGGTATGCGTAGACACGGCCCGCGATGCCGGTTCTGCAATCCAATCATATTCTGCTTCAGCGCGATAGGTATAGGCGACATTCGACTGCACTTGCACGTCGACCGTTCCACCTTCTGCCCCCACATTCAGCACCTCATCGGACAGAAGCAATACCGGTTCTTCTGCCTTGCCAGCCTGATAGACGTTTACGGTTTCTTCCAGTTCACCGCTTTTTACCGTAATAGTACCCGAACGCTGCTCTGTTGATTCGTTCGCCGCTACCCGGAATGTCAATGTTTCTTTCGTCAAGCTACGTGATGTTACCGGTTCTATCCAGTCCACAGATATACTGGTTTCATACGACACATTAGCCTGCACCTCCAGTTCGATGACACTTTCTACATCTGGAAGTTCATACACCTGCTGCGAAAGGATAAGCGCGTCTTTCTGTTTTTGAGTTACCACAATAGTCTCCTGCTCTTCGCCACAGGTCAAAAACACTGAAGCCGAACGTTCATCCGTACTTTCATTGGAAGCGACAGTTATCGTAACACTCTTTTCCCCCGCTTCACCCGATGCCGGCGAAACGCTTATCCAACTATCCGCACGCGAATTTCCGATGGAAGCTGTCCATGCGGCAGTAGCAGTGAAATTAATAGAGAATGTACCTCCGGCCGATTCGACAAGCGGCTGCTTATCTGTACCTTCGGAAAGCGTTATACTTGCCGCTACAGGTTCAGGAGGAACAGGTTCTTCCAATTCTTTCTCCGAATCGGAACACGATGCCGCCAAAAGCAACAGCAACCAAGACATGATTCCTTGTAACTTGTACATCTGAATCCAAGAACGAATGTGTTTCATAAGCATTACAAGTTTAAGTTTATAACTAAAATAGAGAATAAATCCTATACAAAAAAAGCGTAAGCCCGTCTGTTGTCCGTCCTACGCTCTGAGGCTCAAGCACTGCCCATCAAAGTTGAACAGACAACGTCAGAGCCCACACCTTATTTTATATAAGACCCCTTACGCCCGAACAGATACAGTTCGGGCTGGCAGGATACACCAAGGGCTGTGATACAAATCACACCCGGAGCATCTACCGTTGCTAAGTTCAAGACCTTGACTCGTAAATTAGCTAGATTCCGGAACGTCTCAAACAAAGCGTCAAGTAAACGCCTTCAATATGTCTTCCGACTCCCTTTTTCCACTCATACCCGTTTTCGTAGTACACCTTTTCTAAAAATGCTACTCTCCACACGGTGTAGACAGTTTTCACTTACCACTTGTCTGAGGGAACATCCTTCATACAACGTTGTAAATGTAAGAGTCTGATGCAAATGTATATAAAATTTTACAATAGTCCAAACATAGTCTAAGAAATTTGCCGTTTCTTTATACAAAAAGGTGCATCGGAACAAAAGACTACAAACAGAAACATCTTTTGTTCCAATGCACCTTCAATAAATGTAAACGAAATCCTTATTCCACTTTCTTACCGTTTATCGTCACATTCTTCAAAGTAAACCCTTCTACACAATCTTTCTGTATTTCGGGCTTCTTTGTTACGGTCAAGTTTAAGTTTTCGAACATAAAATCGGACAATTTATATTGGTCTTCCGCTTTTGCCACATCAAATACCACCTCACATTCCATCGTAATATTCCGCATCGTCACGTGGCTTGAATATGAATAAGGTATATCCTTCCGCCCTTGCAGATCGAAGAATTGGGTCCATGGTTTTGCATAAAGAAAGCTGGAAACCGTACCGGTGATATTTTCTACCGTAATATATTCGTAGTTCTGGGGCGTATCGGGACGCATCTTCAACCAAAGCAAGCGCTTTGCATTGTCCAGCCGGCAACGACGAAGCACGATGTTATGGTCATGGATGGATTCACTTCCGCAAGTCAATGCACTATGGCAAAAACCATACACGCAATCTTCTATAATAATGTTACGGTTCGAACCATTGTTTTTCTTATCCTGGTCAGCCCATGGTCCCTTTCCACCTTTCAAGGCAATGGCATCATCGTTGACCGACATATAGCAATTCTTCACCAACACATTGGTGCAGACATCAATATCAATGGCATCCGAACTGGGCGCCTTCACCGGTTCGTAAGGGGCGAAAATTGAAAGGTTCAGCAACTTGACATTCTCGCAACGGTAAAGATGGGTAGTCCAAAAAGGAGAGTTCTCCAGACGCACACCCGAGAGCTGCACATCTCTTGAATCGGCGATATATACCAGACGTGGGCGCAACTCTTCCAAGTTGGTGCATTTCGGATTCACTTGCCGGCGCAACCAAAAAGATTTCCAATAACGCAGACCATTTCCGTTAATACGTCCTTCACCCGAAATGGTAAAGCCATCCACCCCGATGGCATTGACCAAAGCTGCAAAATATTTCAGGTTCTGCCCTTCCATACGTGTATCAATAACAGCAAAGTGGCTGATATCATCACTTCCCTTCAAAGTTCCACCTTTTTCTATATACAGGTGTGTATTGGGCTTAAAGAAAAGTGAACCGCTCAAAAACGTTCCTTTCGGGATATAAACCACTCCGCCCCCATCCTGCGACGCCTTGTCGATAACTGCCTGTATCTTCTCTGTCTGCAAGACTGTACTATCGTTTACCACTCCATAATCTGTAATGCGATAACTTTTACCCAAATCCTGCAAATTCACAATTTCCGTCTGACGGAACCAGTCGGGCACCGGAGTACCATCGGGAAACACATCTTTTGCCGAGAGATGCAAAGCACACATCGCTACCCAAGCAAAAGCCAACCACTTTGTCCACATTTTATTCATATTACCTATACTTTTTAAATTGAGAAACTGTTTTGAATCTCTCCAAAAATTTTTTGCGTCTTAATGTATTCGTTTTCAAAACAGTTTCTGGATATACCAATCAATTGTCATGTCGCAAAGATAAACGAACCAAACAATATTTGAAATAGAAAATCATACAGAAACCAAGTGTAATTGTACAAATTACTTTCCCCCGCAGACAAAATTTACCCAAATATGGATAAAAACAAAGGAATCTGTATTATTTTCCATTTTTTCAGTACAGAATAATCCGTACTTTTGCCCAGGAAATATTTATTTAATCAATATAAAGAACCATGAAAAAATTATTTATTGCAGCATTGGCGCTCTTCTTGGGAGGTATTGGCATGCTGAAAGCACAGGAAATACCCGACCAGAAAGAAACGCTGAAAACACTGATCAAGGTAAACGATTTCTACATGAAAAACAATCCCGACTGTCGCCAGCCCAGCTACGTGAACAAGATGCGGCCTAGCAACATCTGGACACGTGCCGTATATTATGAAGGACTGATGGCACTCTATTCCATCTATCCCGATGACAGATATTACAACTACACCTATCAGTGGGGAGAATTTCATGACTGGAACATGGTGCGTGGTGAAACATGGACACGTCATGCCGACAACTATGCTTGCACGCAAGTATATATAGATATGTATAACCTCTGTCCCGACCCAAAAGTGTTACGTCATGCCAAGGCCAACCTGAACATGCTGCTCAATACGCCGCAAATCAACGAATGGACATGGATTGACGCCATACAGATGGGAATGCCCGGATTTGCCAAGATGGGCAAACTGACCGGCGAACAAAAATATTTCGACAAGATGTGGCAGATGTATGAATATACCCGCAATCGGTTGGGCGACAATGGCATGTTCAACCTTAAAGACGGTCTGTGGTGGAGAGATGCAGACTTTGACCCTCCCTACAAGGAACCAAACGGCGAGGACTGCTACTGGAGTCGTGGAAACGGATGGGTATATGCTACCTATGTACGTATATTAAATGAGATTCCTGCTGACGAGACCCACCGGCAGGATTACATCAACGATTTCCTCACCATGAGCAAAGCACTCAAGGCTTGCCAGCGTGAAGACGGATTCTGGAACGTCAGCTTGCACGACCCTACTCATTTCGGAGGCAAAGAACTGACTGGTACTTCGCTCTTCGTATATGGCATGGCATGGGGTATCCGTACAGGATTGCTTGACCGAAATGAATACCTGCCCATCGTACTGAAAGCCTGGAATGCCATGGTGAAAGACGCTGTGCATCCCAACGGATATTTAGGATACGTACAGGGAACTGGCAAAGAACCGAAAGACGGACAACCCGTAACCTACGACAGCAAACCCGATTTTGATGATTTCGGTACAGGGTGTTTCCTGTTGGCAGGAAGTGAAATATATAAGTTACAATAAACAGTAAAAAACAATGCATGCACCTGCATGTGTGATATATAACCGGATTTTTCAGAAGCTGTTTTGAATTTATCGTGCGATGATTTGGGATGAGTTTTTGAGGCATTTTCGCTTCTGTGATGAGGAAGATAGCGGGCTATCTGACGAAGAACAGGA
>NZ_NFJA01000142.1:0-5666 GCF_002159615.1 Bacteroides sp. An279 | reverse complement strand
ATGGCAGAATCCCGCCGGTGTCATACGCCCGGCAACAGGGGGCTGGATGATGTGCTGCAATGGCGCATCATTGAGTTCATAAAAAACGAGCAGTGGTCTCCCCGGCAGAGGTACTTTCCAGCTATTTCTTGCAACATTCTTCTACAAAATCTGACAAGAATTAAAGAAAACCTTATATCTTTGCGCCCAAAAACCGTTTTTTAGACTTAATTACCTATCAAGATGTTGGAAAGAGACTATATCATGCGACTGATACGCCAGTTTTTCGAAGCACTCGAAAAGCTGAAAGAAAAACGAGACACAAATGACGGAACAAGCATTCAAGTGGAAACAAACAATATGTACACCTCCTATTTCCACCAGCCCGAAGCTTTCTTCTATGAAGCCGGTTCCGATATCATCATCGGGTATATGCAAGCACGGTTTTCAGAAAAAGAATATATGCAACGAATCGAACTGTTGGCTGAACTGCTCTACTTTGATTCAACTATCAAAACGTCAAAAGAACAACAAAGAATGCTGTGGGAAAAAGTGCTTGACCTGCTTACCTTTTTAGATACACATAGCGACACTTTTTCATTCGACAGAAGACGAAAGATGGAGGATATAAAGGCTTTACTTAACCCATGAAAGTCTAAAAATATTCTTTTTCAGCAAAAAAATATGTTTTTTCCTCTTAAAATACCAATCTCCTAAAAAAGTTTTTCTATATTTGCTTACAATATGATAAAACAAGACTGATTAATTCTTATGGAAAAGATTGATAATCTCGACAAACAGATTCTGGAAATCATTTCACAGAACGCACGCATCCCGTTTAAAGATGTAGCAGCAGAATGTGGCGTATCACGCGCCGCTATCCACCAACGTGTACAACGACTTATTGACCTCGGCGTAATCATCGGTTCGGGTTACCACGTAAATCCTAAAAGCTTGGGCTACAGCACCTGCACTTACGTAGGTATCAAGCTGGAAAAAGGCTCGATGTATAAAAGTGTTGTCGCTGAACTGGAGAAGATTCCCGAAATTGTAGAATGCCACTTCACCACGGGGCCTTATACGATGCTGACCAAACTTTATTCTACCGACAACGAGCACCTCATGGAATTATTGAATTCGAAAATTCAGGAAATCCCCGGAGTTACAGCTACGGAAACACTGATTTCGTTGGAGCAAAGCATCAAAAAAGAAATCCCCATCCGTAAAGGCTCGAAATGATGGACTGGCTTATAACCAATCATATCGGAGGAATCGCCATCGGCATCTGTACGTTTCTGATTATTGGGATGTTTCATCCTATAGTCATCAAAGCCGAATACTACTTCGGCACAAGGTGCTGGTGGTGGTTCCTTGTGTTGGGAATTGCAGGAATCATTGGCTCTGTACTGGTAAACGACCTCTTGATAGCAAGCCTGTTGGGAGTATTTGCTTTTTCCTCATTCTGGAGCATTAAAGAGATATTCGAACAGCGCGAGCGTGTATTAAAAGGCTGGTTTCCAATGAATCCTAAACGGGAACAAGAATACCGATAAGTATTTGCCATTTAGAACTTACAATTTACAAATATGAATGTCTGCAATTAGCCTCAATAATTATATGCCAGATTAAAGATACTTACTTTGCCAATGCAGATATATTATTGATGGAATGCAGACATCGTAAATTGTAAACTGCGACTTATAATCAGCCGTTATCTATCGCTTCATATTTTTGTAAAGGCAATTCGCCTTTCAAAACTCCCAAGGCATTCATCGCCAAAGCTCCCATTTCATCCTCACCAGGAATTACTACGATACGCGCCAACCCTTCTATCCATTCGCGCAACAAAGAAACCACATACGCATTATGGGCTATTCCTCCTGTCAAAATAATGGCATCGGTATGTCCATGAAGTGCCACGTGCATTGCCCCGATCTGTTTGGCAACGGTATAAACCATCGCTTCGAGTACCTGCTTATGACGGACATTACCGGCATGCACCCAACGCACAATAGTCTGTACATCGGTTGTACCTAAATAGGCGAGCAGCCCTCCCCTGCCATTCAGCATCTTATGGATTTCTTTCTGCGTGTACTTGCCACTGAAGCACAAATCGACCAACTGACGCGCGGGAATAGTTCCGGCACGCTCGGGACTGAACGGACCTTCACCATCCAAAGCATTGTTAACATCGACTACCTTGCCGTGACGATGCGCACTGACCGAAATGCCCCCTCCCAAATGAGCTACCACCAAATCGAGTTCCTCATAATGCTTCTGAATAGAAGCTGCATACCGGCGAGATACGGCACGACTGTTTAAAGCATGAAAAACAGACTGGCGGGGAATTTCAGGAATACCCGAAAAACGTGCCACATCGCGCAACTCGTCGGTCACTACCGGATCGGCAATGAACGAAGGGCAACCTATCTGACTGGCAAATTCGTCTGCCATCGGTGCAGCAAGATTGGAAGCATGTTCTACCGAAGCATGCCACAAATCGTACTTGATTTGCTCATTAATTTGATACACCCCTCCCGGCGTAGGACGCAATAAGCCTCCCCGCCCGATAATGGCATCAAACGCCATCGGTATACCTGCCCGTTGCAGAGCATCAAGCACATGCATGCGCCGGTACTCATATTGCTCGTTGATATGATGAAACCTTGCCAATTCTTTAGCAGAATGAAAGACACTTTCGCGCCAGACCTGTTCCAAATCCTCGTAAACCGCCAGCTTGGTAGAAGTAGAACCAGGGTTGATAACCAGTATTTTCATAACGTATCTTGATTTAAGTTTCCTGCCAGACATGCCAACACCAAGCTATAAAACTTGGAGTTGCCCGAATCGCTGCGCGAAGGCACTACTACCGGAGCTATGGTGCCGGTAAGCATCCCTGCCATATTGGCATCGCCGAACAAGGAAAGGGTTTTATAAAAAGTATTGCCTGCCTCAATATTGGGAAATATCAGCACATCGGCATTACCTACTACGGGCGAAGACAATCCCTTGATTTCGCCGCTATGCCTGTCACAAGCCGTCTTGGCATCCATCGGACCGTCAATGAACACTTTTCCGAAACGACCTTGCAGAGCCTCTTCCTTCAAGTGAACATAACTCAGCGTATGAGGAAACTTCTCATTCACCTTCTCCGAACAATGAATCAAGGCGATACGCGGCTGCTCATTACCCAGTTCACGACACAATGCCACGTCACATGATATCATTGCACGAAACTGTTCGAGTGTGGGACGAGGGATAACCGCCGCATCCGAGAACAACAGCAACTTGTGATACAAAGGCACTTGTGCCACCGCCACATGGCTCAGCACACCGCCCGGAGGAAGCAGTCCCACCTCTTTCTTCAGCACAGCCCGCAACAGATTATCAGTATTTATCAAACCTTTCATCAAGATATCAGCCTCGCCTGTACGTACCAATTCCACTGCCAAAGCCGCAGCTTCATCAGGCGTGGAAGCTTCGTATATCCTGACAAAATCGGGAGATGCCCTACGCAGCTGGTAAGCCATATCCTTATGGGCCGAATCGATTACCAACAGAAACTCGGCGATTTCTTCGCGCAAGCTACGAATAATGACGTATTCCGTATGAGGGTCATTCGGACAAACCACCGCCACTCGTCGCCGGATGCACGACGAACGCAGACGGTTTACCACTTGTGAGAGGGTTCGAAGCAATTCCATACCATCAGATTTTTGGCAAAGATGAGAAATAAATCTGAATTTATCCCTATCTTTGCCTTGATTCCACTAAAGATTTAACTTATGAAAACGTTTCAAACATTTGACATCGAATCCACATACCGTGCACTTCACAGCCGGTTCCCCAATCATAATAGTGCCCCCGTTATTGGCATCACCGGAAACTTCAGCGAAGGAAATCTAAGCCTTGCACCAGGATATTATGCTTCCATTCTGAAAGCCGGAGGTGTTCCGCTTATTATACCACCATTCGAAAACGATAACATTTTGATAAACCTCCTTGACAATATAGACGGACTCTTATTAAGTGGAGGAGGAGATATCAATCCTTTATTCCTGAAAGAAGAACCAGTAAAAGAATTACACAATATAAATCCTTATCGTGACCAGCAGGAATTACTGATAGCCCGTCTGGCAGCCAATCGCCAAATACCCATGCTAGGTATTTGCAGGGGCATACAGATAATGAACGCCGCATTGGGAGGAAGCCTATACCAAGATATTTATTCACAGACCGGAAGCGAACTCATCAAACACAACCAAGACCTGGACCGTGCATATGCCTCACATACCGTCCGGATAGCAACTGACAGCCAGCTTGCTAAAATTATGGGGCAGAACACTTTGCCTGTCAATTCATTCCATCATCAGGCAGTAAAAGAACCAGCTCCTGGCTTCCGCATATCTGCAACGTCCGCCGATGGCATTATCGAAGCCATTGAAAGTACTGAAGGCAAATCAATGCTCGGCGTGCAATGGCACCCCGAATGTTTCATCCTGAATGGCGACGAATGCATGATGCCCCTCTTCAACTGGCTCTTACAAGAAGCAGACTCTTTCCGGCAAGCCAAAGCACTGCATCAACGAATATTGACACTAGACTCTCATTGCGACACTCCAATGTTCTTCGAACAAGGCATCAACTTTGCCACACGAGACCCGAAGATAAAGGTTGACTTACACAAAATGACGGAAGGACGGCAAGATGCCACCATCATGGTAGCCTACCTCCCGCAGAAAGAACGTACCGATGAAGCCTTACTGGCAGCTACCGCTAAAGCCGACCAGTTATTGAACGAGATAGAACACATGGTAGCCATGAATTGTACCGCCATCGACATTGCCTATACCCCCAAAGACCTGTACCGGCTGAAACAAGCCGGCAAGAAAGCCATTATGCTGGGTATCGAAAACGGATATGCTATCGGAAAAGACCTAAGTAACATTGAACGTTTCCGCAAACGAGGAGTAGTATACATGACCTTGTGTCACAATGGGAACAACGACATCTGCGGTTCAGCACGATACAACGAAGGAAACCTGGGCGTAAGCGATTTCGGCGAACAGGTCATCCACGAAATGAACCGTGTAGGTATGTTGGTCGACTTATCGCACGCAGGCGAACAGAGTTTCTACGATGCACTGGATATCAGCTGCCAACCCGTAGTCTGCTCACACTCTTCCAGCCGGGCTCTATGTGACCATCCACGTAATCTGACCGATGAGCAACTGAAAGCCATTGCCCGCAAAGACGGCGTGGTACAACTCTGCCTATATGGTGGTTTTCTCCGTACAGACCGTCCGGCTACCCTTGATGATGCAATCGAACATTTACATCACATCGTCAACCTCATAGGAGTAGACCATGTAGGCATCGGTACCGATTTTGATGGAGATGGGGGTATCATCGGTTGCAACGACTCGTCTGAGTTGATAAACTTTACCCGCAAATTGTTATATGAACGATACAGCGAAGAAGACATCCAACTGATTTGGGGAGGCAATTTCCTGCGGGTAATGCAACAAGTACAAAAAATTTAGTGTCTTATACTGATATGATTTACATCGTTCTGTTTTAAGAAGCTGTTTTGAATTTCTCCAAAAAGTTTTTCTTGGCTTGATGTATCCGTTTTCGTGTGTGCTTTGGGCGATTTTTTGGTCTTTTTCGCTCCTGTTCTTCGTCAG
>NZ_NFJA01000141.1:0-5814 GCF_002159615.1 Bacteroides sp. An279 | reverse complement strand
CGCTCCTGTTCTTCGTCAGATAGCCCGCTATCTTCCTCATCACAGAAGCGGAAATGCCTCAAAAACTCATCCCAAATCATCGCACGATAAATTCAAAACAGCTTCTTAATTCTTGTCAGTTATTCTTCGTAAATCGAACGGGCATCTGTCCGTTTTTCAACACCTTTGTTCTGCTTGCTGAAAAAAGAAAGCAGGTCTTGTTTGCTGACGGTTCCGGTGGGGACAAAGTCTGCCGAATTCATGTATTGTGTCAGACTATAGAGCAGTTGCTTTACCTCAGGTTTCTGTTTGCTCTCAGTCGACAAGAGGTCTATTGAACTCATGATGAGTTTGCCCTTTCCGTATTTAGTTTCGAAGACGGAGGCCAGTCGGCGATTGTTTACGAAATTGTCTGTTACTTCTATGATAGGTTGCAAATCGGGCAACGAATCCATGACCAATACCTTGGAGTGTTTAACCAGGTTCCACCATTGCCAGTCGCTATGCATCTCGGTAGGGAAATGCAGAAGTGCCGGATGTTTGGGGTCGCAAAGTATGCCCATGGTTCCTGCCTGTTTGGGGAAATGTACGGGGCTCCAGAACACCGGAAGGAACTTGCCTTCCAATCCTTCCAGTTTATCGGGACGTGGAGAGAGGAGGACTTTTTTCCCTGCTTCCAAAGCCGACAGTGCCTGGCTGATGTCTTGAGTCAGCACAACATCACCGGCATTCAGTTCCTTAAGTGGAGGATATACCCATATCGACCAGCTGTTTTCCCAATCTGTATCTTCGATGGTTACTTTCAGGTAGAGCTGGGCTGCGTTTCGCACTTTCTCTAATCCGGCGTGTATTTCACCTGCGGAAGTGACGGTTCCTTTTTTGAAGGTACCGGCATCCAGTTTCCCTCGCCCCACTTCATATCCGGTCTTGTCTGTCAATTGCCACAGGATATGCTTGCCGCGGATGTCTTCTTTGTAATAGTTGGCTATTTCCACTTGTGCGGCAAAGGTTTCGTTGGTTGTCCAAGTAGCTTTTTCGAAACGGGCGAGCGGGACAACCGGCGAGCAGAACTGACGGAAATAACGTTCATCGGTCAGTTTCTTCGATTCCCAAAACGCATTGACCAGACCGACGAGTGCCGTGCCTTGTCCCGGGAAATCTTGCAGGCCAAGCAGTTGATAGCCGCTGAATTGCGGTGTTTTCATGGCACGTTCGATTTCTTCTTTGTAGAGTTGTACCGCAAATCTGCCTGAAGCTTGTAGGTAACGTTCGGCTTTGCCGGCAAGCCCTTTCTTTTCCAGGTCTTTTTGGATGGCTTTCAGGTTGAGCGGTTCCAAGGTGCCGGTGTAGTTCCCGATTTCTTCCATGTCCGGATATACCGAGTATTGCCCTATCTCGTGCGAAATCAGCGGGACTTTTATGCCTTCTGCCGCCTGTCGGTAGTCTTTGTTGAAGTTGGGTTCTTCGGCATCGAATACGCCTTGTCCGCGTATCCATCCTTTGTCTGTCCATTGGGTAACGAAGAAGTCGTCTTCCGGTTCGGGTTGTGTGCCATGCCCTTGCTCGAAAGTGAATGTGGTGGTGGCATACAGGTGGCGGTTATCTTGCCGTTTCATGTAGCCCACAAATGCGTTCAGGAACTGGAAGTCGGGCTGCAGCTCGTTGCCTGCGCTCAACATGCAAAAAGAAGGATGGTTTCCATACGCGGCAATGATGCGGTCGAACTCCTGGTATAGGAAACGGTTGGTGGCGGTGTCCTTTCCTACCGTAAGCGACCAGTTGGGCAATTCCACTTGCAGGTAAAATCCCATGCGGTCTGCTACCTTGAAAGCGGCTTCGGGCGGGCAATACGAATGGAAACGCAAGTGGTTCAGTCCCCATGCTTTGGCGGTAGAGAATACTTTTTCCCAGCCGGCTTCATCGGTCGGAGGCGTTCCGGTCAGCGGAAAGATGCAGCATTCCAATGTTCCGCGCAGGAATATCCGGTTGCCGTTGATGGTAAGATAACCGTCGGTATGCCCAATCTCGCGCATGCCGAAAGTGGTTTCATAGCGGTCTGTACCCTGCCGGGTGTGGCAGCTTGCCTGCAATGTATACGGTCTCAGCGCAGTTGACTTGTAAGGTAACCTCTGCCTGGGTGGTTTGGGGATTGGTCCGCACCAGGACGGCTTTTACTTTTATCCGCTTGCCTGCGATGTCCGGATACACGTTTACTTGTTGTAGCTTGACATCGTTTTCCGCTTTCAGTTCCATGCGTCCCAACACGCCGTTCCATTTCACTTGTGTGTCTTCGGTATACGCATGTGCCAGTTCGCGCATGGAAATATCGTGTTGTTTGCGGTTGTCTATGCGGAGGAATATAGGTGCATCCACTGTAAGATTATTAATCTTCAGGCTGCAAGATTATTAATCTTACAAGTGCAAGATTATTAATCTTACAGCAGACGAAGCTATCTGTGTTGAAGCAAGAAGATAATAGCAGCAACCTTTTATTAAAAGATATGCACTGATAAAACCAATGCGCCTTGCTCATCGTACATTCTTGACTATTGGCTCGCATAAAGCAGGAACTAATTTCGTGTTTCAGGGAAAAAACTTTTGAAAATAGGAGATTATCGTAAAAATCTTCTATCTTTGTATTCGGGTAGAACCAACTCTTTCCCAAAACATGCGAGAAAAAGAAGAAACGTTATGCGCATCAAGTATTTGGAAACATAGGAAATTTTCAAATTGCATATTCAGATGGCATGGTGGTTCTGACGCTATAGCGTGGGCTGCTATAACTACATCTGTATACAAGGTTTCCTACGACCTCCAAGTAAAGACGTGGCATAGTTGGCTCACGTTTCCTGTAATACAAATGAAAATTCTTAGGAAGTCAACAAGAATTTTATAACGATGAAGATGAAAAACATTTTAAGAAAACTCCCGACATTCATCGGTGTCTGTATACTGATGATTCTGACAAGCTGTACTACATCTAAATCCGTCGTCTCACAAGGTGTCAATTTATCTAAGTATAAATACGTAGCGGTTATAGACGATGATACGTACAGAATGCCCCCCGAACTTGTACAATATCAGATACAATTATACGATGCTGTCGAACAGTCGGGGTTAACATTGATAAACCAATATCGCATTAACGAACTGACACAGAGTGAGCAGTCGGCGTTATTGCTGGCGACATTCGGTGTCGCTGTAAGCCAAGAAGAAACCGTAATCACGGTCAACTTCATCGACTTCAACACCGACCGCCCTTTAGTTTCCTGCCGAGGTGCTTATACCACGTTAGGAATAAGTCACGATGCCGACATCAAAGGTGCTCTTAAACGTGTGGGTGAACAGATTTCAAAAACCTTTAAATAAACAAGTCGTGACAATCAAGAATCTTTCTTTCGTTTTATTGACGGTCCTAAGTTTTATATGGGGCGGTTGTGACAATGAAGATACTTCAGGAGACAGTTATGCGGATATCATCATGCAGGTATCCGAAACAACGGTTTGGGAGTCCGTATGGGGAAGTAATGTTCCAATGGAATACATGCTTGTAAAGGAGCCGTCTGATACGGAATGGCAGCGTCTTGTCATGGGCAGCATCGAAGGCTTTGAATACGTGCAAGGACATGCCTACGAATTGAAAGTGCGCAAAACCACTCTCGCCAATCCACCGCAGGACGGGATGAATTGCACTTATCGGCTGATTGAAATACTAAGCGATACACAACCGGACACACCTGTCACGCCCGAAGAATGGCCCGAAGAAGCAAAGTTCAAGCTTAAAATGGTGCAACTGACTCCGTTTATGTATTTAGATACACCGCTGGCGGCACCCTTCGACTTGTTGACATTCAGAATACTCGACCATCGGGATGAATACACTCCCTTTGGCAATCCGGAGTTCCTGCAATACTATGATTCGATTGTGATGTCGTCTCCGGTCATGCCTGACACCTATCCTATTCTTCAACGGAAAAAAGGTGATAGTGGAACGTCTGAAAGCTACACATCGCAATGGAGCTCGTATTTTTTCGAGAAAAGCGATTTCCTGATATCGCTTAAAGGATACAAGGATGGCGAGGTGAAGTATGAATATACAATTGAACAGATTATGCGTGAAAGGGATTTTCTCGGTATAGATTGGGAAAGAGGAAGTATTGCGGTTGCCAACCCACAGACTCACACCATTTATTGTGTACTTGATACCCGTTATGAGTTTCTGTTGACCAACACCCAACAGCGCAACAATACCCCTTTCGTGGAAATCAGGGTAGCGGCCGCATCCCATCTTACTGATGCCGAAAATCTTCAAAGGCAGGAAGACGGGCTGCGTTGGCTGCTGACAAAATATTTGGAAAAAACATCCGAGACAACCGCCAGTTTCAAGACATTACCCGAAGATGCCAGCATCGTGGAAACTTACGGCAATGATACTACACGTGTAGCGCTTCTTCATATCGAGGGTGATGACTTTCATGAAGAATGTTATTACTTAATCGCCGAACCGAAATAACATCTAAAGCCCTTATGTTTTTGATGGTGATATTGCAAGAGATTGTAAGATAGGAATTACAAAATAATTTTGTATATTCGGCACGTAAAACAACTTTAGATATTTCTGCCATGATACGATTGAAAGACGGATTTGACGGTGAAAGGGCGTTGGTGCTTCCGCAGCTCATTACCCAGTTTATGGAAAAAGACCCGTTGCTCGCCGCCCTCCATATTACTGATATCGGTTATTACCCGAAGGCAAGTCATCACTTTAGGGAACGGACAACTCCTATCAATCAGTTTGTATTCATTTATTGTATAGATGGAGCGGGTTGGTACCGTGTTAACGGATATACTTACGAGGTGCACGAAAACCAGTATTTTATACTTCCGGCAGGAATGCCACATGCCTATGGGGCAGACGAGGGTAATCCATGGACGATTTATTGGATTCATTTCAAGGGAACTTTGGCTTCTTGTTATGCTAAAAATGCTGCGCAGCCTATGGAAATTTTGCCCGAGAAACATTCGCGCATCAATAATCGCATCAACTTGTTTGAGGAGATTTTTCTTAGAAACTGTTTTGAATTTATCGTGCGATGATTTGGGATGAGTTTTTGAGGCATTTCCGCTTGTGTGATGAGGAAGATAGCGGGCTATCTGACGAAGAACAGAAGCGGAAAGGACCAAAAAATCGCCCAAAGCACACACGAAAACGGATACATCAAGACGAGAAAAACTTTTTGAAGAAATTCAAAACAGTTTCTTACACTGAAGTCGGGCTATAGCAACGAGAATCTGTATTATGCATCTTCGCTTTTTCATCATTATTTAGGCTCGTTGCGTTATGTCCAACAATACCGTGCGGCTTATGGTGGGCGGACAGATGATGAAGGACTTGTTGATGTGACTATACATTATATGAAAGAGAATCTGGAAAAACGGCTTACACTTCAGGAGCTGACGGCGCAAAGTGGTTATTCGGCTTCACATTTCTCGATGTTGTTCAAACGGAAGACGGGACACAGTGTGTTGGAGTATTTCAACTTGATGAAGATACAGGAGGCCTGTTTCTTGCTTGACTCGACTGACATGAAGGTCAATCAGATCTGTTACAAGGTAGGCATAGATGATGCCTATTACTTTTCGCGTCTGTTCAACAAGATTATGGGCATGTCGCCTTATGCTTACCGGAAAGCCAAGAAGGGATAAGGCAGGAATCCAGCTGTGTTAAACCCACCGTCAAGTTAGAAGTGCAACTCCGCCACCGCCTTCCTCCGTCCTTGGAGCGTAGCGGAAAGGGCGGAGGAAGGCGGTGGAAGCCCGGAATCAGGGTCATCC
>NZ_NFJA01000140.1:0-5865 GCF_002159615.1 Bacteroides sp. An279 | reverse complement strand
GCTTCATTTACACCAACCGTTCCGAATAGCTATAGGGCTTTGGTTTGTATAGCAACCTTACCCACGGTTTTATGCCTTATATGAAGTTTCTGTTCGTCAGACCAGATGTGTGCCGCCAGCTTCCTTCAGATTCCACCTCACGATGGACACCCTTGCTTTTGGCTGTATGATTCCCGCTATTAGGGCTCATTAGGGACTTGCACCCGTTAGCTAATACTCATGCCGAGCGTACTACACAAAAGAGGCGGAGACCGCTTTTGCTGTCCCCGCCTCTTTCAGGTTAGTTTATTATCTAATTCAGGAATTAATATCCCGGATTCTGCATAGCTTGTTTTTCTTCATTGCTTAATGCACCACCATTTTCGTTGGTGATACCGTCCAAGAACGATTGTGGAATCGGACGATAATAATGTTTCGCCGGATCAAATTCACCGATGCCACGGCTTACACCGTCATTAAATGCATGCCAACGGGCATCCAAAGTCATGGTACGGGCAAGGTCTTCCCAACGATACAATTCACCACAAAGCTCGCGGGTACGTTCGTTCAGCAAGAAACACATCATCTTGTCTGCATTGCTGCTGCAACCCAACGCATCGTAAATCGGCTGGTCTACTTCCGAATTATAGATATCGCTGACACTGTTCAGGTGCATATTATCCAAAGAAGACTGTGCATTGTACACATTTTCCTGACCTTCCAAGTTATTCGATTCGTAATACGTATTTTCTTCACTATAAATTGCACCATCAGGAGAATATCCACCACCTTTTCCACTGCAATAAGGATTATTTTTGTACGCCTGACCACCATCCACATTCACACTTCTATCTTCACCTGCTTGATAAGCAGCACGGTCGCGCAACTTATTAATCCATTCAATAGCATTGGCATATTGTGACTCGCCTTGACGAATATACGCTTCAGCTACCATCAACACATCTTCTGCAGAACGAGCAATAATCGCATCACGTGTTCCAAATTGAGAAGCAACAGAGTTACGATAGCCATCTCTAAATTTAGACAACGCTACAGAACGTTTGTGAGGTACAATACTATAATAGTTTCCGGTTGAATTTTGCGGATCCAAGTTCCAGCTTTGTGCTTGTCCTGCATAATAGCGAACAAAAGTATGAGGAGCAGAAATCTTTCCATTCTTCAATATTTTTGCTTCTACAGGGGCAGTAAGACCTGTTTCTGTATTCAACTCTTCATATTTTGTATAACGGGTATCACCAGGATTATTTACGATATATTTAATACCTATTTCACCTGCCACAAAACGTTTGCCACCTTCTACAGCACCTTCCGGAGCATAACCGGATTGAATATCTCCTTTACTCCAAGTAGGAGCACTGGAAGTATCATTCGCGCCATAACAAGTAATAAACGATTTCCAAAAACGAGAATCATTCACACGGTCGAAAACCTGCATGGTGTATTCCGTTGCACTCACGTAAGAAAATTCACGTCCACCTGAAATGTCACGTTTTGTTCCTGCCATGTCCTGATAAACTGAAGGATAATATAAGTGCATCTGATTTCCATATCGTCCCCATGTAGATTCATCATTTGAAAATTGTGCAGCCAAAATTACTTCGCTTACTTTTTCGTTTGCCCCATTGGGTTCTGTATAATCCCACAAATCTACATAATTAGAACATAAAGGATGAGCATTGCATACCTCTGTTCCATATTTAATGACATCCTGCAAATCTTGTGCTACATAACTATCATTCCAGTCACTATATAACTCCGAAGCACGGAACAAATGTGCTTTAGCCAAGAAATGCGCAGCAGCCCACTTCGTAATACGACCGGTTGCTTCAGGAGATTCCGGTAACAAGCTATAGGCTTGTTCTAAATCGGATATAATTTGAGCATAAACCTCTTCTTCGCTATTACGGGTAAATGTTGTTTCTACCGAGGTAGAAGGATTTAATTTGATAGGTACACCGCCAAATTGTTTTACCAGTTCAAAATAGGCATATCCTCTCAAGAAATAGGCTTCACCCAAACGAGTGTTATATGTAGCACTCGACTGGCTATAAAATTGCGGAATATTGGTTATTAAGATATTGGCAGGTTCTATCAAACCATACATATTATCCCACATGGGCTGATTAGCGCCCGTTTCTGCAGAGTTTAAGTCCTGACTATAATGATTCCACGCCGGCATGGTATTATTGGCATCCGTAAATTCATCGACACCCATATTATAGCATTCGATAGCCCAAATGTAATTGAATTTAAATTTCAATTTTTGATAAGCACCTGTTACCAATTCATCCAAACCCTCTTGAGTTTTAAAACGATCTGTACTGGGCTGGGTAATCAGTTCCTCGTCAAGGAAAGAATCGCTACACGAAGTAGCCATACCCCCCGCTACTCCTGCTATCAGCAGAGTAAATAATGTTTTATTTAGTTTCATACGTTTATTCCTTTTATCATATTATTATATATCATACCAATACCTATTTAGAAGCCGATGTTCAATCCGATAACCCAGCTCTTCAGCGTAGTGGACGAACCAAAAGTCGTGGTATTGTTATCGTAGTTCAACAAGTCGGTATCCAGCCAATCGGTAGCCTTGTAGATAGTGAACGGGTTCATTGCCTGTACATATACCTTCAAGGTACTTAATCCGGTATTCTTTAACTGTTTGGGTGTAAAGTTATATCCCAACGAAATGTTACGTACCTTGATGTACGAACCGTCTTGGTAATTCATAGAAGAACTATAAGTATCGGCTGCTTCACCGTTCGAACCCGGAGAATAGTATTCGGCATCCTCGTTGGTTCCGGCTACCCAATAATCCAATTTACGCTGCATATAGCGTCCGTCCAAGGTAGCAGCTCCTTGAGGTACGGTAAAGCCCCAGCGCGAAAGGATAAAGAATGAGAGTTCAAAATTCTTATAGCTGAATGTATTGTTCCAGCCTGCAGTCCAATCCGGACGTACTTTACCTACAATCTGACGGTCATTCGTAGCATCGATAACGCCATCATGATTCAAGTCTTTCACCTTGATCTGTCCGGGCTTACGTCCATACTTGGCAGCTTCTTCAGCTTCCGATGTCTTCCAGATACCGTCATATACATAGTCATAATATACCCCGATTTCTTCGCCGACAAACCATCTATTATTTACATCTTCGGTTCTTCCGTTAGACAACTCGTCAATCTGGTTACGGTCCATTGACCAAGTCAAAGTTGTATTCCACGTAAAGTCTTTGGTCTGTACCGGAATGGCATTGATTTGCAAATCAATACCCCAACCAGAAGTCTTACCCACATTGGCAAAAGTAGAAGTATAACCTGTAAGTGAAGGAATAGTCATGGACAACAGCAAGTCTTTTGTCTTAGTCCAGTAAGCATCCAAACTACCGGTCAAACGGTTATTGAAGAAACCGTAATCCAATCCCACGTTATATTGAGTCGTACGTTCCCAACCTAAATCAGGATTTGCCATTTTAGCAGGATCTTTAGCTGAAGGATCTGAAGGTACATAACCTAATGACGAATCGGTTTGTCCCCAATTATAATACAGACTTGTTATTGCACCCTTAGTAGCGTATGCATCAATTGCTGCATTACCCGTTACACCATATCCGAAACGCAGTTTCAATTGGCTCAACCAATTCAGGTCTTGCATAAATTCTTCCTGGTCGATACGCCAAGCGACTGCCATTGAAGGGAAGCTTGCCCACTTATGACCCGGAGCCAACTGCGACGCACCGTCCCAACGGATAGAAGCGGTCAGCAAGTAACGGTCCATAAAGCCATAGTTGGCACGAATCATGAAGGATTCCATCTGAGTCTCGGTCAGTCCGGTACCAAATGAATTCAAACTGCCGGCAGAAGCCATATTATACCACAGCTCATCAGCAGAAGCCACATTTGTTGCACGCATATCGCCCATTTCGTAATGGTAAGCCGAAGCCGACTGCATCAAGGTCAAGCCCAAATCGTGCTTGTCACCGAAACTCCGATTGTAATAAATCAGGTTATCCAAGGTCCATGAACGTTTTTGCTCATTCTTATATTGCGCTCTGTTATTGCCGTCTCCGTTGATACCCTCTGCTGCATTGGCAATACCCAACGTATAATATTGGAATTCGGGACCGAACTGCAGACGGTAAGAAAGTCCTTCCAGCGGTTCCCAGATCTTGCCGAAGTCTACCTGTGCATACATACTGGCATTGGCACGGAAGGTACGGCGTTGGTTAGTATTGTAATCCAATTCCCGAATCGGGTTGATGATGTTGACATCCCCGTTCGGATTGCGGATATATTCGCCGTTTTCATCGTATGGAACCGTCCACGGCAACATGCTTCTTAATGCACTGTATAAATCACCGGAACCGGTTACGGACTTGGTAAAGCTGTATCCATAGTCCTGATCGGAATACGAAGCGTTAATGTTGGCACCCATCTTAAAGAAATCTATCGGATTGGCATCAAATGAGGTCTTTAACGTATAGCGTTCGTAAGCCTGTCCCGGCTGTGTGCCTTTCTGGTTCAGGTAACCGAACGAAGCATAGCCTTGGAACTTGTCTGTACCGCCCGATGCGCTCAGGGTATGTTCGTGAGTGATACCGGTCTGCTTGCCATGCGAAGCCCAGTCGTAAGAACCTATTTTCGTAGGATCGTATGTGCCGCCTTCCCATGCTTTTTCAATGTTTGCCCACGAAGCGGCTACACTGCCGAATGCAGCTCTATCACCTGCATAATCAGGGGTAGCCGAAGGATAAGAACCCATGTTGTACTTTGCCAGACGGGCATAGTCCAACCATTCCGCAGCCGACATCATCTCGGTTACGTCATGCAGGGTTTCGAAAGTAACGGTACCCGAATAGTTCAAGGAAATCTTTCCTTCCTTACCTTTTTTAGTAGTTACCAATACAACACCGTTCGCACCGCGTGAACCGTAAATAGCGGTTGCCGAAGCATCCTTTAGTACGTCGATAGATTCGATATCCGACGGGTTGATGTTTTCGATACCGCCGTTCTGGATAATCATACCATCCACAACATACAACGGGTCTTGGTCTGCTGTAATGGAGCGCACACCACGGATATTGATTTTACCTACTTCACCCGGACGCTGGCTGGAAGTGATGTCCACACCGGCTGTCTTACCTTGCATACCTTCCAAGGCATTCTTTACCGGCATCGCTTTCAATTCTTTTTCACCCACGCGTGCCATCGCACCGGTCACGTCCGATTTCTTCTGGATACCGTAACCTACTACCACTACTTCATCCAGCACTTCGGTGTCTTCTTCCAAAGTCACTTGGATGTTGGTTTTCCCAGCTACCGAAATCTCCTGGGTCTTGTAGCCCACAAAGCTGATTTCGATGGTCCCGTCATTAGGGACATTAGATAAGGTAAACTTGCCGTCGAAATCGGTAATCGTACCGTTCGTCGTGCCTTTTACTACCACACTCGCGCCGATAACGGTTTCGCCGGTCTTGTCGACCACCGTACCCGACACGGTTTTGCCTTGCGCGTACATACCTATAGATATTACGGTCAACAAGGCGAAGAAGAACAGACGTTGCCCTATTGAGGCGCAGCGTCCCAGAATCGATTGGTCTTTTCTGTTTTTCATACTTCCAATTTGTTAAGTTAAACCAAAGTTAGATTAATTCACATAATTTTCTTATCGCTAAGTATGCCGAATTTATTCAGTTTTCTTGATTCTTGCAATGGAAAATTGTGTAAATATATAGGACAACTATATTTTTTACGCTCAGGCAGAGTCAACCAGCGAGTGCAACATTACGAAATATTTTTGAAAAAGACCTCAGCCGGAGTCGAGAAATTGAGTTTTTCTCTCGGTCTGGCATTAATTTTCTTCCTG
>NZ_NFJA01000014.1:0-56116 GCF_002159615.1 Bacteroides sp. An279 | reverse complement strand
CATCCTTTTATGGTTTCCATATCAAAACCGTACGTTCTCCAATTGAAAACCGTACGTTCTCGATATGGAAACCGTACGGTTTTCAATTGGAGAACATAAAAAGAAGACACATTGGAACAGATACTGAACCTTTCAATCATATATTGGTTCGTATCTGCCAAGCAAACTTATCGGAAAAATCAAAACA
Organism: Bacteroides sp. An279; assembly: GCF_002159615.1. NCBI lineage: Bacteria > Pseudomonadati > Bacteroidota > Bacteroidia > Bacteroidales > Bacteroidaceae > Bacteroides > Bacteroides sp. An279. The sequence continues at coordinate 55,929 of NZ_NFJA01000014.1, read as the reverse complement.
ACCTCTTACAACAAATGCAACTCTCTCGCCACATCCAGTGCGCGGATGGAATTGCCGACATGCAACTTTTCTAAAATATTCTGCCGGTGATCCGAAATCTTGCCTTTGCAGCGTGCGGTCGAGTTCTTGTTGCGTGTCCATTGCAAGAAAAAAATAGTTATTAATAAGCATTGCGTCTCCCAGCCGGAAGCCTTACCTTTGCAAAAGTAAACATTATATTCATTCAAAACTGATATGAGAACAATCTTCTGCACACTTTTCGTGCTGGCTGCATTGACCTGCCAGGCACAGACACTGGAGAAAATGCAATGGTTCAACGAACCGGAGCAATGGAAAATTGAAAACAAAGCATTGACAATGTCGGTCACTCCGCACACCGACTACTGGCGCATCTCGCACTACGGATTCACCGTCGATGATGCACCGTTTTATTATGCCACCTACGGAGGCGAGTTTGAAGTGAAAGTCAAGATTACAGGAGACTACAAGGTGCGCTTCGACCAGGCAGGGCTGATGCTCCGCATCGACAAGGAAAACTACATCAAGGCAGGAATCGAGTTCGTGGACGGGAAATTCAACCTGAGTACCGTGGTCACACACCACACGAGCGACTGGAGCGTCATCTCGCTCGACAAGCCTGTACCCTACGTATGGATTAAAGCAATACGCCGCAAAGATGCCGTAGAAGTGTTCTACTCGTTCGACGACCAGACCTACACCATGATGCGCAATGCCTGGATGGCAGACAACACCCCGATGATGGTAGGCGTAATGGGTGCCTGCCCCGATGGCGAAGGCTTCAACGTGACATTCGAGCACTTCCAGGTAAAACACCTGCCCGACATGCGGCGTATGGAATGGCTGAAACAGAACGCCGAGTGATTCTCCGTATCATAGCCGAACGCAGAAGCACTCCTGCACCTCTGCGTTCCGTTTATCGGAGTGCATTTATCCAGTCCGCAATGTCTTTCAGCACTTCCGGAGCGCAAGTCTCTTCTATGCGGTAATAATCCAATGACGTAGCAAGCTGGCAATGCTGGAACAGATGGTTCAGTCCGGGATATTCCTTGATGAGGTTCTGCCGGTTGCCGTCCGCCAAGTATTTCCTGATTGCCCCCAAATTGCTTTCCGCCAGCACTTACATATCATGGGATCCGTTGATAGCCATTACAGGCACAGTGGTATTCATAATGTCGGATGCCGGGTCGTAATCAGCGAAATAGTCCAGCCAGGCATTCTGGGGCTGCAGCTTCATTTCTTCACGCACCTGCTTTACGGTCCGGTTTGCCGGCTTGCCGTAAAGCCGCAACTGGGCATTCTGCTGCTCTGCCAGCAGGCTGTCGCCTTTGATTCCCGGTCCTGCCATGCTGACGATAAAGTCGGCAACGCTATCGGCACCCAGCATGAAAGCAATCATTCCGCCTTCGCTATGCCCCAGCACACCTACCTTGCCGAACCGGCGGCTGTCCTTCAGCCACGCAATGCCGGCTGCCGCATCATCCGCAAAATCTCTTGAAGTGGCTCCTTTGACGTTTCCTGTAGAACGCCCTACGCCCCGGTCGTCATACCGCAGGGAAGCGATGCCATTCTTTGCCAGATAATCGGCTATGACCAGAAAAGGTTTGTGCCCGAACACTTCTTCATCCCGGTTTTGCGCACCGCTTCCGGTCACCATCAATACCACCGGCACTTTCTTGCCTTCGGAATAACCTGCCGGACAGGTCAATGTGCCTGAAAGCGTGGCACCGGCTGCATCGTTGGAGAAGCTCACTTCTTCGGTCTTATATTCCAGACTTCCCTTAGGCTCCTGCGGACGAGCAGGAGCATCCTGTTCTCCTGTTGTCAGATTCAAAGGAAAGGACATCCCGTGCTGGACAAAAGTGCCTTCCACCGTTCCCTCCTTCCACTTTCCGGTATAAACCACATTGATTACCGGCACCTGCAGGCTTACGGAATCATCGGCAAGCCAGTCCACCTTTACAGGAATATCCTTGGCACCTTGTGCCGGTACGTCCATCTTCACCACATCTTTTCCGGCCGGGTCTTTTTCGAAATGGAAAACGATGCCGAGTTTCTGAGAACCTGCGTTCAAATCGCCATGCCACGAGCCGGTGATATGCTGGGCACGAACCATACACGTTCCTATCAGGAACATCACAATCAAAGAAATTCTTTTCATAAGATATTTAGTTTAAATTGAATATCCGTAAACATCCCATGTAGGGGTGTATTGCATACGCCCGAATGCGTCCACTTATCCACGCGGATGTCTTCAAGGCGTATGCGATACGCCCCTACAGCCAATTGGACAAATACAGAATTTAGTTTAAAACGCCATCAGTCCACCAGCTGCAAGCCCACCCCCTTCACCGTCTTCAGCTGCACGCTCTCGTCGGCAGCGAGCAGCTTGCGCAGGCGCGACACGAAGACATCGAGGCTGCGCGAGGCGAAATAGTCGTCTTCGGTATTCCACAGGCGCGAGAGGATGACTTCGCGGCGCACCACCCTACCCTTGTTCTCGCACAGCAGGCGGAGCAGGTCCGCCTCGCGCACAGTGAGGGTTTCCGCTTCCCCGTCCGCCTTTAATAAGGTAGAGCGGTCGGCGTTGAACGTGTAGAGCCTGCCTATCGGGAAGAGCGTTTCGTGGGCTTCCGCCTGCCTGCCCTGCGTCAGCCTGAGCAGGGCGGTGACGTGGGCGTGCAGTTCTTCGGGCAGGAAAGGCTTCTTGATGTAGTTGTTCACGCCCAGTTCATATCCTTTCACCACGTCTTTGGGCGACACCCTGCCCGAAGTGAACAGGATAGGCGTGCGCTCGTCCGTCTCGCGGATGCGGCGCACCATCTCGTAGCCGTCCATCACGGGCATCTCGATGTCGGACACGATGACGTCGGGCTTCCACGTTTTCCATATCCGCAAGCCCTCCTCGCCGTCCGCAGCGGTCTGTATCTCGTATCCGCCTATCATGTCTTCCAGCCCGCCGCGGATGATGTAGCACAGGTTGGCATCGTCTTCTACCAATAATAGTCTTGTCATTTGCTACTCCTTTCTTCTTGTTTTTTCACCACAGATTACACAGATTAAAATAATTAATTTCTCTAATCTGTGTAATCTGTGGTGCCCTTCGGAAACACCAGCGTGAACTCGCTGTACTCGCCTTCGATGCTCTCCAGCTTCACCGTGCCGCCATGCGCCTCCACGATGCGGAGCACGTAGTTCAGCCCCAGCCCGAAGCCCGGTGCGCCTCCGCCCCGGCTCCGGCTTGCCGCCGAGGCACGCTCGTATTTCTCGAATATCTTCGCCTGGTCCTTCAGCGGAATGCCAAAGCCGTTGTCGCGCACCGAGACCGCGATGCTTCCATCGGCACGTTTCGCCGAAGCGAAGGTTATCTCCACCTCACTGCCCGAATATTTCACGGCATTGTCTATCAGGTTGCTCAGTGCCTCGCGCAGAAACTCCTCGTCGGCATACACCGCCGGCGCGTCCAGCTTCCACACGTAGCGTATCGGCTTCTCCGCCTTCGCCTGATACTTTGCGGCAAGGTCCTCCAGCATCGGGCGCAGCAGGCATTCCGTCTTGTCGAGCCTCAGCTGGCGGTGCTCCAGTTTGGCGAGCGTCAGCACCTTGTTGGTCAGGCTGATGAGGTGCTCGCCCTCCTCGCGCAGGATGCGGAAATACTGCGCCCGCTTCTCGGGCTGGCTGTCGAGCCGTCCGGTCTCGAGGATGCGCGTGCCCATCACGATGGAGCTGAGCGGCGTCTTCATGTCGTGTATCATCGCGTACGAGAAGTCCTCGCGCAGCTTCGCCACCTTGTCCTGCCGCAGGATGATGCGCACCTGCCACACCACGCACACCACCGCCACGGCGATAATCAGCACCGTGGCTATCAGCACCAGCGTCATGCGCCGTGCGATGACCCAGTAGGGGTTGGTGATGATGCCCTGCACGAAGCGTGCCTCATCGAAGTCGAGCATCAGCGAGTCGGTCTTCAGGATGCCCTCCCGATGCAGCTCTTTCCCCACGGAAGAACGGAGCACCCGCCCCGTGGAATCGGTGATGCACGAAGCCACCTCGGCACGGATGCCCACCGAGTCGAGCATGTGGGCGTAAATCGAATCGAGCACGGGGAGCGACACGTCCAGGTGTATTTCCGTATAAATGTAATCCTGCATGGCGGTATGGATGTTTGCCATCAGCCACCGGTTTGCGCCTCCGTCCACCTCGGCATACGTCGTATCCACCTCAAACTTCAGCGAGAATGTCGTGTCTGCTTTGCCAAACCGTTCTTTTTTATACGATTCCATCCGGTGGAACATCTCTTCCAGCGAAGCGTCGCGGAACACCTCGTCCGCCTTCATCCGCAGGCTCTCTTCAGCCAGCCGGTAGCTGTTCGCCAGCCACACGTATTGCAGCTCCGCTATCGCCAGCAGGGCGATGAGGGTTATCCAGCGCAAGTGTCTTATCTCTTTCATTGGATTGATTGTTGAAACGCAGATTTTCGCTTTTCTTATGAATTAGGAATAGAGTTTATACAGAATAAATACTGGCTTAATTTTCAACATTCTAAAGCCTTATACAATATAATATCTATTGTATAAAATTATCATTATAGCTATCCATATCCTGTTAGTTGAATAGCTGATTCAAATTTTCAATCAATAATTTTGTTGGCAAATCATTTGATACATATAAATCATGTGTAGTACATCCAAAATAACTTCGCATATTAACTCTATATTTACAAAAATCATCCAAATTAGGCATCCAGAATTCTTTATTTTGGGTTTTCAAAGAGATAGTGTCTTTCAAATACTTATTGTAATGATTATTATCAGGAAATACAAAATAAACAATTTCTCCAGAATCATACGAGAAGCTACCGTCTGGATTATTTTTTACATTTGTCAAAGTTGCAGGATACAAAATACACTTATATCCCAAAACTTCTTTGTGTTTAAATTCCCAATCTGCAACAGGAGGAATGAATGTCAGAGATTTTGTAGAATGATTACCTAAAGAACTTTTCTTTTTAAACTCAATAGATTTATGTATTAGTTTAATTGTACCATCACTTAATTGAATACGTGCATCATAAAATAGACTTAAATCAGGTTCCCAAAATATGTCTTCATCTTTTTGTCTTGCTACACACAACATTTGATTTAACAATTCTTCAGAAAATGGAAAAACAAATATCTCTGTATCAAAAGTTTCATCCAATGAATACGTATAATATTTTTTCCCAAACATTTCTGAAAGATACTCAAAACCTGATGCATTCTCTACATGATTAGCTTTTACTATAAGAGAATGACCATCCGGATTTAAATGATTATCTTCAATCTTAACAATAACAAATTTATCCATATTATTTTTATTATAACGTGAGCCGATATAAGGATTGAAATTATTCCAGTCCCACTTCTTTCCCGTCCAAGCGGACAACGCCGACCAAACGCTGCACCCTCGGATCCAATTCCGAAACGGGGCGGATTTTCTCTTTCTGCTTGCTTCCCGTCACCTGCTTCAACAGATTTTCTACCAATTCCGACAAATCGGTCCCTTTCGAACGTGCGTAGTCGGATGCCTGTTGCAGTACGTTGCTATTGATGCTCAATGTCACATTCTGGTTCATAGCGTTTCTCCTTTCGTTTCTTCTTTCAATGTTCAAATCGTAAATAAAAACAATCTGTGTTGATGTAGAGACGATGTGCACATCGTCTCTACTGCTGTCGCCGGAAATAACGTAAATAATCCGTGTAATCTGTGGTGAAAATCACTCTTCCGGTTCCGGCGCAGGCGTGTCGCCGCCCGATGCGGAGCCGCCTTTCGATGCGCTGCCCGCAATCGACGAATACGTGCCCACCAGCCCGTTCACGCTCGCGATGAACGTGTTTATCTCGTCCGAAGGCTGCACAATGGCGTAGGCGTTCACCGTCTGCACGATATCCTGGTAGAGAGCGTTCGCCTCGTTGACGGCATCTTCCGACTTCACGTCGCTCTGCGTCATGCGGCTGCTCATCTCTTCGGTCTTCTTCAAAAATTCAGTGTCGAAAGCGGCGTTTGCCTCACGCACCGCCTCCACTTCCTCCGTCAGCCCCAATGCGGTGACCGCCTCAGCCTCGGCATCGAGCATCGCCAGCATCCCGCGTGTCTCGGCGGTCTGCTTGGTGTACTCGTGCTTGCGGATGCCGCGGTAGGGCGACATCTTGGCGTCGAGCAACGTAGCCGCCGCCTTTTTCTCGGCGACAGGCGAGGTGAGGTAAGCGTTTACCACCTGCCCGATGACCCCCGAAGCACGGTCGCGCACGTCGTCCGCCTCGGCAAGCGTAGCGGTGGCAACGAAAGCCCGTTCGCGGTTGACTATGGATGCCAGAAGCTCGCTGGCGGCACTGTATGCCGTGGCTTTTTCAGTGATGTGCAGTGCCGCCGGAGTGGTGGCGGTGATGCAGTCGTTTACTTTCGTGTGGAAATCGCTGCACGAGCCGATAGTCATCCGGCTCATGCCGAAAGTTTTGATTTGATTTGCCATGATGTAGATACTTTAAAAGTTAAAGATACGTTTCTTCGCGGTGCCGTACCCCTCGGAAATGCCGCCGAAGCGGTTCCGCAAGTCTCCGCAGGGTTACGAAGTGCCGCCGAAGCGTTTCCGCAAGCCTCCGCAGGGCTACGAAGTGCCGCCGAAACGTTTCCGCAAGCTTCCGCAGGGCTACGAAGTGCCGCCGAAACGCATCCGCACGCAAAGTTAGCATAATCGGCGGATTGGGCAACAGTTTGGCGGGGAAAATCCGCTCTGGACTACGTTTTTTCACCGTTTCGGGACGAATGGGCGGTTCTTGCGGATTGCACGATTTGTTGGGCGAAGCGAAAAAATCCGGCGTGACGGCAGCCAAACGCAGAGACACAAAGACGCAGAGGAAAAAAATCCTGCAAAAGTTGCATTATATTGCAACTTGCGTTATCTTTGCGCTATGAGACGGAAGATAATCGCATTCGGGAAATACTATAAGGACTTCCTTTCTGCATTGGGCGAGAAGGAAGTGTTGAAAGTGAAATACGTCTTGTCGCTATTGGAAACAGAAGACAGGATGCCTGTGAAATTCATAAAAGCCATACGCGACGGCTTGTATGAGTTGCGCATATCGTATAATGGAAATATTTACCGCATCTTTTTTATCTTTGATGAAGGGCAAATCGTAGTGCTTTTCAACGGATTCCAAAAGAAGACGCAGAAGACGCCGCCCTCGGAAATAGCAAAGGCATTACAAATAAAGGAGGAATATTATGAATACAAACGAAGAAATGCTGACCGACATCAGCGCTGAACTGGATAAGGAGTTCGGTGCGCCCGGCACGCCCGAACGTGCGAAGTTCGACGAAGAAGCGTATGCGTTCTACACAAGCCAGATTCTGCTTGACGCAAGAAAGGAGGCGGGAATGACCCAGTCCGAGCTTGCCGACCGCCTCAGCGTGACAAAATCGTACATCTCACGGATTGAGAAAGGAGTGATAACCCCCAGTGTCGCCACTTTCTACCGGATAATGCACGCCCTGGGGATGAGGGTTGAGGTGGTCAAGCCGATTGTGTGACAAATTGTAGGGGCGGGGTCTGCCCGCCCGAATGCATCTACAGCGGATGTCTTCGGGCGAGCGGACCCCGCCCCTACCGTGATTTCATATCGCATACTCCCCCGTTAACGTTACGTTAACCTTGCGTTAACCACCGATGCGGAGGCGGCTCTTTACCTTTGCGGCATCAACCATAAACGACAGAACGACATGAAAACATTCTTCTTATTACTGACGTGCGGGATTTGTACGGCATCACTCTCCGCCCAAAGCCTTACGGGGACGGTGACCGATGCCGACCGCCGGCCCGTGGAAGCCGCTACGGTGGTGCTGCAAACCGCCGACTCTACCTATATCGACGCGACCCTGACCGACAGCTTGGGCGTGTTCCGCTTCGGGCAGCGTCCCGAGAGGTACCGCCTCATCGTGCAGCACCTTATTTATAATACCTGCATCCGCGAAGGGAGCGGGGCGGACGCGGATACCCTCGTGCTGACGCCGCGCGACTATGCGCTGGACGAGGTGACGGTGCGTGGCGAGCGTCCGCTGGTGAAGGTGGAGGGCAGCCGCCTGACTTACGACGTGGCGCAAATTGCCGCCAGCCGCCTCGTGACCAACGCCTACGAAGCCTTGCTGCAGCTGCCGGGCGTGGTGGAGAAGGACGGCGTGCCTGCCCTTGCCGGAAGCGGAAGCCTGAGCATCGTGCTCAACGGCAAGCCTTCGTCGATGACCGCCGAGCAGCTCATCGCCCTGCTGAAGGCAACGCCTGCCTCGCGCGTGGAACGGGCGGAGGTGATGTATAGCGCGCCGCCCCAATACCATGTGCGCGGCGCGGCGGTCAACCTCGTGCTGAAAGGTTACAAGGCTGGCGAAGGCGGCCTGCAGGGCGAGGTGAACGGCAACTACGCGCAGAAGGACGAAGCCGGAGGCAACGGGGGCGTGACGCTGGCGTGGCTCTCGCAGCGGTGGGACGTGGACGCGATGTACCACCTGAGCGACTATTATTACCGGCAGGGAATGGACTTCCGCGCCCTGCACACCGCAGACGGAGAGACGCACGACATCCGCCTGTCTGAAGATGACAGCGGACGGAGCCTGACCCATACCTTCCGCACCGCCGCCACCTACAAGCCCACGGAGGACGACCGCCTCAGCCTCAGCTATACCGGAAGCCTCAAGCCCGACGGGAAATCGACGGCGGACGCATGGGGCAACGTGACGGACTCGCACAACGGCAAGCGGAGCGATACGCAGCTGCATAACGCGGCTATCGGCTATACCTCCGGCTTCGGGCTGAGCGCAGGCGCCGACTACACGTATTACGAAGACGAGAGCACGCAGGACTTCACCGATACCGAAACCGAGCCGTCCGCCTTCCGCAGCGACTCGCGCCAGCGCATCGGACGCTGGAAAGTGTATGCCGACCAAAGCCATTCGCTCGCAAAGGGCTGGACGCTGAACTACGGCATGGCGTTCACCTACGTGAACAACCGCAACTCGCAACGCTACGACCTGCCCGAGATGAGCGGCATGGACAGCGAAAGCCGCATCGACGAATATACCTACAACGTCTATGCCGGATTCGACAAGGCGTTCAGTCCGCAATGGAACCTCAGCGCGTCGGCAGCAGTGGAATACTATAAGATGGCGGACTACCGGAAGTGGGCGGTCTACCCCACTCTTTCGCTGAACTACATGCCTTCGGCGGCACACATCTTCCAGCTTTCGTTCAGCTCGGACAAGACCTATCCCGACTACTGGACGCTGAGCGGCAGCACCAGCTACCTGAACGGCTATCAGGTGATAGAAGGCAACGCCAGCCTGCACCCCTACACCGACTATACCGCCACGCTGACCTACATCTGGAAGAGCAAGTACATCGTGCAGGCGGAATACAGCTACGTGCCCGACTACTTTATGCAGATGGCATACCTGGACTCGAACGAGCTGCGTGCCATTTATAATTACCAGAACTGGGACTACCTGCAGCTGCTCACGTTCACCGCCGTCGTCCCCTTCCGCGTAGGCACGTGGTGGGACAGCCAGCTGACGCTGAACGCCCAGCTGAAGCACGACAAGGCGAGCCGCTACTACGATGCTCCCTTCGACAACAAGCGGTGGGCAGGCATCGGGCAGTGGACCAACACCTTCACCCTGAGCAGCCGCCCCAATATCCGTCTGGAAATCTCCGCCTTCGGGCAGACAGGAGCCATACAGGGCAGTTACCGCCTCGGTGCCGTGGGCTATGTGGATGCCGCCCTGCGCTACACCTTCGCCGGCGACAAAGCGATGCTCCAACTGAAAGGCACCGACCTCTTCAACGGGATGAACCACCTCGACATCGAGTCGCGCAACGGCACCCAGCACTTCGACATGCACGTAAAGAACTACGCCCGCAGCCTCACCGTCTCGTTCAGCTACCGCTTCGGCGGATATAAGAAGAAGGAGGCGAAAGAGGTGGATACGTCTCGGTTCGGAATGTGAGGTTTCAAACAGATAAACAAAAGAGGCTGTCTCTAAATGAAAAACAACTTTCATTTAAAGACAGCCTCTTCCCGAATGATAAAAGAAAGACACGTCACAAACGGACGATATCCATTATTTTGTCCAGCGCACCGGCGTTGTCTTTTACATAATCGCCTGCCGCCTTACCCGAAGCAGAAAGAAAGGCTTCATCGGACAGGAAGCGATCCATCAGGGTTTCGAAACCGGTAGCATCGGTTATCTCAAAACCGCCATGGCAGGCTTTCAATCCCTGAGCTTCAAGGAATTTCTGGTTGTTAGGTCCGAAAACAACAGGGATGCCATAAACAGCCGCTTCGAGCGTATTATGTATGCTCACGCCGAAACCACCGCCAATGTATGCCACCTCGCCATACCGATAGATAGACGAAAGCAGTCCGAAACAGTCTATGATAAGACAGTCTGCACGGCACACGTTCTCTGGCGTCGCCTGCGTGTAACGCACCGCAGTGCGGTGCAGCTTGCTTTCGATTTCGGACAGATGGTTTTCATCAATAACGTGGGGAGCAATGATAAGCTTCATCTCCGGATGGGCATTGAAATAGGGAATGAAAATATCCTCATCGGGTGCCCACGAACTGCCAGCCACCAGCGTATAGCGATTGCTGCCCTTGAATGCTTCTACCAACGGAAGTTCTTTCGCCTGACGGCAGATGTCCAGCACGCGGTCGAATCGTGTATCACCCACAATGGTGGTAGCGGTGACACCTATCCCTGCAAGCAGGCGCACAGACTCTTCATTCTGCACAAAGAGATGGGTAAAACATTTCAGCACGTCCCGATATGCTACACCGTACCACCGAAAGAACACTTGCTGCGGACGGAAGATGGAACTGACGCTGTAGACCGGCACCCCACGGCGATGAAGCGCACCAAGATAGTTTTTCCAAAACTCATACTTGATGAAAAATGCGGCGCAAGGATGTGCTGCATCGAGAAAACGGCGCACATTGCGCGGTGTATCAAGCGGTAAGTAGCACACCACATCTGCACCCCGGTAATCCTTGCGCACCTCGTAGCCCGAAGGCGAGAAAAACGTCTGCAAGATTTTGTATTGAGGATAATTCCGGCGGATAAGCTCTATCAACGGGCGTCCTTGCTCGAATTCACCCAATGAGGCGGCATGAAACCAGATGTACTTCGCCTGCGGATCAATTTTCCGTGCCAGCACATCGAAAGCTTCACGCTCACCCTTTACCATCCGCGCCACTTTCTTATTGAACAGCGCAATCAGACGGACTGCCCCTACGAACAGGCAGATTGCAAAATTGTATATCATCACACCGGTTATTTAAGCACCTCCACCGCACGGCGCATACGCCTGATAGTCTCTTCCTTGCCCAGCAGTTCGGTAATGTCGAACATATGCGGTCCCTTGCATTCGCCTACCACGGCAAGACGGAAAGCATTCATCACATTGCCCAAGTGATATCCCTTCTCTGTAATCCAGGCTATCACAATGTCTTCCGACGGTTTCGAAGTGAAATCACCGATACCTTCCAGCACACCGGCCAGCTCGTCCATAATACGGGGCGTATCGGCATTCCAGCGTTTCTTCACATCTTTCTCGGCATAGGTTTCAGGAGCCACGAAGAAAAAGCGTGCCTGCTCCCAAAGTTCTTTCACAAAATTGACACGGCCTTTCACCAGTGAAACGACCTTTGTCAGATAACTATCGGTATAATCGTGCACTGCCACTCCATGCGCTTCCAGCACAGGTTTGAACAGGGCAGCAATCTCCTCGTCACTCTTGCGCAGAATATATTCATGATTGAACCAGATGCCTTTCTTGTAATCGAATTTAGCCCCCGCCTTGCTACAGTGGTTCAAGTCGAAAAGATTCACCAGTTCGTCCATCGACATCAATTCCTGGTCATTACCCGGATTCCAACCCAACAAGGCAAGGAAGTTAATGACCGCTTCGGGCAGATATCCCGATTCACGGTATCCCGATGACACTTCACCAGTCTTGGGGTCATGCCATTCCAGTGGGAACACAGGAAAACCAAGACGGTCGCCGTCACGCTTACTCAATTTTCCATTGCCTTCGGGTTTCAGCAACAAGGGCAGATGTGCAAAACGGGGCATCGTATCTTCCCAGCCAAAAGCACGGTAAAGCAAGACGTGCAAGGGAGCGGAAGGCAGCCATTCCTCACCACGGATAACATGGGAAATTTCCATCAAATGGTCATCGACAATATTTGCCAGGTGATACGTAGGCAGTTCGTCTGCCGATTTATACAGAACCTTGTCATCCAGAATAGAAGAGTTGATTTTCACATCGCCGCGGATGAGATCGTCCACGTGCACATCTTCATCGGGTTCAATTTTGAAACGAACCACATACTGTTTTCCTTCGGCAACAAGACGGTCTACTTCCTCTTTCGGCATCGTCAGCGAATTACGCATCGACATACGTGTAGAGGCATCATACTGGAAGTTAGGTATTTCCTTTCGTTTGGCATCCAGTTCTTCGGGCGTGTCAAAAGCAATGTAGGCTTTTCCACTGTCGAGCAACACTTTCACATATTTCTTATAGATGTCGCGACGCTCCGACTGACGGTAAGGTCCATAATTTCCTCCGAAACTGACCCCTTCGTCAAACTGGATACCCAGCCATTTGAACGATTCGAGTATGTATTCTTCCGCTCCCGGAACGAAGCGGTTCGAGTCGGTATCCTCGATTCGGAAAACCAAGTCCCCCCCGTGCTGACGGGCGAACAGATAGTTGTATAAGGCAGTGCGCACACCACCGATGTGTAACGCTCCCGTAGGGCTGGGAGCGAAACGAACTCTAACTTTTCTTTCTGCCATAGTGATTTTATCTAAAAAATACAGCGCAAAATTAAGGTATTTTTCCCGTTTTTTTCTTATTTTGCAGGCAAAATATCCGAATCTTATGAAAAGTTTCCAAACCGAAAGACAGTTCTCGTATAAGAAGTTCTTCTATAAATGCGGCATCTTCCTTGCTGCAGTGGCCATTATCGTATACTTCCTGCCGCGGGAAGGACAATTCAACTATCAGTTTGACATCAATAAACCGTGGAAATACGGCCTGCTCCAAGCCTCGTTCGACTTTCCCATCTACAAGGGAGAAGACGAAGTGCAACGCGAACAGGACAGCATTATGAGAAGCTACCACCCCTACTTCCAGTTATCGGAAACCATGGGTGAACGGATTATCAGCCAGTTCAAGGAAGACTACAACAGAAAACTCCGGCAAATCATTCCCGACCCCACGTATCCACATTACATCGAACAAAAACTGAAGGAAATCTATCGGAAAGGAATTATGCCTGTCGAACAACTGGCGCGTCTGCACAAAGACAGTATCCTGAGCATACAGATTGTCTACCAGAACACTTCCATCCTGCAAAGCATCAGCGAAATCTACAGTACGAAACGGGCTTATGAAGCACTGGTCAATTCGGACACCGTACACTTCAGCAAGACCCTGCTGCAACGATGCAACCTGAACAATTACCTGACCGTAAACCTTATTTACGATGCCAACAAATCGGAAACGGCAAAAAAAGACTTACTTTCAGGAGTATCATTCGCCAAAGGCTTCGTAATGAACGGACAGAAAATCATCGACCGGGGTGAAATCATCAACCAGCAGACCTATAACATCTTGAAATCCCTGCAACGGGAATGGGACAAACGGAACGAAACCACTACCGAAAAACGCCTGACCCTATTCGGGCAAATCCTGTTTGTATCCATTCTCATCGGATGCTTTATGATATACCTCGCCCTGTTCCGCCGCGATTATTACGACAAGAAAGGAAGCCTTAGCATCCTGTTCTTCCTGATTATCTTCTTCCCTGTCATCTCATCACTGATGGTATCACATCCGTTTATGAGCGTGTACATCGTACCATTCACAATGCTGCCGATGATTGTACGCATCTTTCTCGACTCGCGCACAGCATTCATGGCACACATCCTGTCTATATTGCTTTGCTCCATCTGCCTGCGTACGCCGCACGAATTCATCTTGCTGCAGACCATCGCAGGCATGGCAAGTATTTATAGCCTGCGCGAACTGTCGCAACGCTCACAGTTATTACGCAGTGCCCTGATTGTTGTCGTTGCCTATTCAGTATTATATTTCGCGCTCGACCTGATCCATGTCAACGACGTTTCGCAACTGAACACGAATATCTACATCAATTTCATCATCAACGGCATATTGCTGCTGTTTACCTATCCGTTGCTGTTCATCCTCGAAAAGACTTTCGGGTTTACATCCAACGTCACACTAGTGGAACTCTCGAACATCAACAACAAACTGATGCGTGAAATGTCGGAAGTAGCTCCCGGTACATTCAACCACTCCTTGCAGGTGGCCAACCTCTGCGCCGCAGCTGCCAACCGTATCGAAGCCAACAGCCAACTGGTGCGTACCGGAGCAATGTACCACGATATCGGCAAAATGCTGAATCCTGCCTTCTTCACCGAGAACCAGTCGGGCGTGAATCCACACGACCAGCTAAGTTACAAACAAAGTGCCCAAATTGTAATCAGCCATGTAACCGACGGCGTGAAACTTGCAGAAAAGAACAACCTGCCCGAGGTCATCAAAGACTTCATCCGCACCCATCATGGAAAAGGATTAACCAAATATTTTTACATCTCGTACCAGAACGAACATCCCGATGAAGAAGTAGATAAGGAAGCATTCCGCTATCCGGGTCCGAACCCTTTCACCAAGGAACAGGCGATTATGATGATGGCAGACTCGGTAGAAGCTGCCTCGCGCAGCCTGCCTGAATACACCGAGGAAAGCATCTCGAACCTGGTAGACAAAATCATTGACAGCCAGGTACAGGACGGCAACTTCAAAGAATGCCCCATCACCTTCAAAGACATTGCCACGGTGAAAAGCGTATTCAAAGAAAAACTGAAAACGATGTACCACACCCGTATCAGTTACCCGGAACTGAAGAAATAAGCAAACAAATGCCAATCCATGGTGAGCATGATGTAAGACAACCCCGTTGTCACATCATGCCACCATCAATAGCTGCCTGAAGAAATTCCACGCTTCAAGAACTCTTCTTCAGGTCTTTCCAGCAATTCGATAGCCTTATTCATACTGTCACTCAAACGATTGATAACCTGGAAATATTCATTCATATCCCAAAGGTCGCGGGCGATAAGGGCTTTCAGCTGGGCTTTGATAAGAGGCATCGCCAACTGATATTCTTTCTCCTTATAAACAACTCCCAATGTCTCTCCCAAAGCTTTCAACTCGTCCAGCATTTCGGGAGTAACTTCAAACTCACGGTCAAAATGACGGAAGTCTTTATACTTCTTCAACCATTCTGTCCGACGAGCATCCACCCATTTCAAATTTTGCTGCACAATGGCTCCTTTATCGCGCAAAGCCAGGTAATAATCAGTATACATCGTGGTATCCACCGGCACAAAATAATCGGGCATAATACCTCCGCCACCATAAACCGTACGCTCCAGGCGCAAAGTCTTATATTTCAACGAATCGGGAAAATGAATACTGTCAGCACTCAGCATTTCACCACGGTTGTAACGGTCTATCAAGTCACGGTTATACTGTTCGATACTTTCATAAGGTTTCTGGATACAACGTCCCGAAGGTGTATAATAACGAGCCACAGTAAGACGAATCATCGAACCATCGGGCAAGTCAATGGGACGCTGCACCAATCCTTTGCCAAATGTACGGCGACCAACCACGACTCCTCTGTCCCAATCCTGTATGGCGCCGGTAACAATCTCGCTTGCTGAAGCCGAAAATTCATCCACCAATACCGCCAGCCGTCCGTCGAGGAAATCTCCGTTTCCTTCAGCATCAAATTCGGCACGCGGATTACGGCGCCCTTCGGTATATACAATCAGTTGTTTCTTGCCCAAAAATTGATTTACGACCTCTATGGCAGCATTCAAGTATCCTCCACCATTGCCCTGCAAGTCGAGAATCAAGTCTTTCATACCCATTTTCTGCAGGCGATGCAAAGCATCTACAAACTCTTTGCCCGTAGTAGCTCCGAAGCGGTTGATACGGATATAGCCGATACGGTCGTTCACCATATACGAAGCATCCAGACTATAGACAGGAATCTTGTCGCGCGTAATGGTAAACGGAAGCAACTCTTTCACTCCACGGCGCATCACCTTCACATTCACCTTTGTTCCACGTTTGCCGCGTAAACGGCGCATCACATCATCTGTACTCATCTTTACACCGGCTATCACTGTATCATTGACTTCGATGATGCGGTCGCCCGCCAAAATACCGACCTTTTCAGAAGGACCTCCCGACACTGGCTGAATAACAAACAAAGTATCGGTAGCCATATTGAACTGAATGCCGATACCATCGAAATTACCCTGTAAGGGTTCATTCAATTCTCGCACCTCTTCGGGATTGGAATATGTAGAATGAGGGTCAAGTTCTTTCAGCATGCTGACAATTGCATCTTCTACCAGTTTTCCTTCATTCACTTCGTCTACATACAGATTGGCTATGGCAAACTCTGCCAACTGTAATTTACGGGAAGGAGAATTTAAAAGTTTGTTGCTCTGTGCACCTGCTGAAAGTGCAAACAGCACACAAAGCCATGTTATCAAGCAACGGTATTTCATCATAATCTTCATTCTTCATTAATATCAAGTTCTGCCGGCAAGAACGGTGTGACATCCTTGCCATAATGCAACAGTTCGCGCACGATGGTGGAACTGATTGCGGTCAGTTCGGGCTCGGTAAAGAGCAAGATGGTTTCCACTCCCGACAATTTGCGGTTGATGTCGGCTATGGTTTCTTCGTACTCGAAATCGTGTACCGTACGGATGCCACGGATAATGAACTTGGCATCGCGCATACGGGCAAAGTCTACCGTCAATCCATCGTATGCCTCTACACTCACACGTGGGTTACCGGCATACAGCTTCTCAATCATCCGCACACGCTTATCGGTAGGGAAATACGTCCGCTTCTTCTCGTTCACGCCGATACCGATGATGATTTCGTCCATAAAGGTCAAGGCACGTTTCACTACCGAATAATGCCCGATGGTAAAGGGATCGAATGTCCCTGGAAATATTGCACGCTTCTTCATTATCAACCATTCATTATTACTGAATCAAATCTTCCTCCACCACCAGGTTGTTGATGATGAAGTTCTGACGTTCCATCGTATTCTTTCCCATATAAAATTCCAGCAATTCACCTACGGCATCGGTCTTACGAAGAGAAACCTGTTCCAGACGCATATCCTTGCCGATAAAATTCCGGAACTCATCGGGCGAGATTTCTCCCAAACCTTTGAACCGGGTGATTTCCGGATTCGGACCAAGTTTCTCGATCGCAGCCAGTCTTTCTTCTTCCGAATAGCAATAAATCGTTTCGTATACACCTTTCTTCCGGTTCCGTACGCGGAACAAGGGAGTCTGGAGAATATATACATGTCCTTTCTTAATCAGATCGGGGAAAAACTGGAGGAAGAACGTAATCATCAGCAGACGGATGTGCATGCCATCTACATCGGCATCGGTAGCTACAATTACCTTATTATACCGGAGACCGTCCAGCCCGTCTTCGATGTTCAAAGCCGCCTGAAGCAAATTGAACTCCTCGTTTTCGTAGACCACTTTCTTAGTCAGCCCGAATGAATTAAGCGGCTTTCCACGCAAGCTGAAGACAGCCTGTGTATTGACATCACGGCTCTTCGTAATAGAACCGCTTGCCGAATCTCCCTCGGTAATGAAAATGGAACTTTCCAGACGTGGGTCATTTTCTTCATCTTTCGGTGCTTTCTGGTCGTTCAGATGCACCCGGCAATCGCGCAACTTGCGGTTATGCAGGTTGGCTTTCTTTGCCCGTTCGCGGGCTATCTTGGTCACGCCGGCTATTGCCTTCCGCTCTTTTTCCGACTCTTGAATCTTCTGCAGCATCACATCCGCCACATCAGCATGCTTATGCAAGTAATTGTCTACATTCTCCTTGATAAAGTCGCCCACGAACTTATTGACACTAATGCCTGAAAGGGGATATGGATTCCCGTCCGAATCTTTCTCGGGAGCCATCACCAACGAACCTAACTTGATTTTGGTTTGACTTTCGAACGTCGGTTCAATCACATTGATGGCAATTGCCGCCACCAATCCATTACGGATATCCTGGTATTCCAGATTCTTGCCGTAAAATTCCTTGATGGTACGGGCAAGGTGTTCCTTGAACGCGCTCTGATGAGTACCTCCTTGCGTGGTATGCTGGCCGTTGACAAACGAATAATATTCCTCACCGTATTGAGCGGTATGCGTAAAGGCAATCTCTATGTCCTCTCCTTTCAGGTGCACAATCGGATACAACCCCGAAGTGGTCATATTATCGTTCAGCAAATCCTCCAATCCATTCCGGCTCACGATACGCCTTCCGTTATAATAAATGGAAAGCCCTGTATTAAGATAGGTGTAATTGCGGAGCATCGTCTCGATAAACTCAGGACGGAAATGATAATTCAGAAACAACGTATGGTCGGGTTCGAAGAAAATGAATGTTCCGTTCTCCTCATCTGTATCTCCAGTCCTGTCACTTTTCAGTTCTCCCCGTTCGAATACGGCCTCACGCATCTGTCCGTCGCGCACGCTTCGTGCAACAAAGCGGGAACTTAACGCATTGACCGCCTTGGCACCGACTCCGTTCAGTCCGACACTCTTCTTGAATGCCTTCGTGTCGTATTTACCTCCGGTATTCAACATCGACACGGCATCGACCAGACTACCCAACGGAATGCCTCGTCCATAATCGCGGACAGATACACGCAGGTTGTCTTCCAGTTGGATGTCGATGCGCTTTCCGGCTCCCATCTTGAACTCGTCAATGCTATTGTCTATCACTTCTTTCAGCAAGACATAGATACCGTCCTCGGCCTGCGAACCGTCGCCCAAACGTCCGATATACATACCGGGACGAGTGCGCACGTGCTCCATATCGCTCAGGTGACGGATATTCTCCTCCGTATAAGAAACGGTCGGTTGTATCGATTCGTTCTCTTCTGCCATAGTTTAAAGTTTTTAGTCAGTTGACAAGGTAACAAGTTGACAAGGTTTTAAAATCTTATGCGATACTATTTAGAACCTTGTCGCCTTGTCCACTCGTCACCTTGTCAACTTAAATGAATTACAACATCTTCCTGTAAGCCCTGCGGCGCTTATGTTGTTCGGGATTGAATACACTCCATTGCGACTGGACTTTCTTGTTGTCTTCCAGTTCGGGATTGCTTTCACCGTATTCAAACCCTAACTGCTGGTACACCGGTATCAAGTCATAAAACAACAAAGCATTCACGCCTTTGCTTTGATACTCCGGCTTCACTCCCACCAGCAAGAGGTCCAGTATCTTCGGTTTCTTGATGAACAATGCCTTGAGCAGGTGATACCATCCGAAAGGCAGCATCTTCCCTTTCGCTTTCTGCAAAGCTTCAGACAGCGAAGGCATCGAAATACCTGCGGCTATCAGATTTCCTTCCTCGTCTTCGATAATCGACACCATACGCAGGTCTATCAGCGGCAAATACATCTTAATATATTGGTCGATCTGACCTTGCGTCATCTTCGAATAGCCATACAGTGGAGCGTATGCCTCGTTTATCAGGTCGAAAATGCGTTGCCCGTAATTCTTTTCCTTTATTTCCTTCCGTTTCAACTTCTTTATCTTCAGCTTATACTTCTGAAGTATGATTTCTGAAATACGCACAAACTTTTCAGGAATGGCTTCGGGCACTTTCATCTTAAATTCCACCCAGTCGACATCCTTCTCGAAACCCAACTTTTCCATGTGTTTCTGATAATAGGGATAATTATAGATGGTAGACATTGTCCCCAGCTGGTCGAACCCATCAATCAGCATTCCTTCTGCATCCATATCAGTAAAGCCCAGCGGACCTACGATGGATTTCATTCCTCGTTCTTTCCCCCATTGTGCCACAGTATCAAGCAATGCTTCTGATACTTCTTCATCATCGATGAAGTCTATCCATCCGAAGCGCACTTCTTTCTTCTGCCACGTATCGTTAGCACGATGGTTGATTATCGCCGCCACTCGCCCTACGACCCTATCATTCTTATAGGCAAGGAAGTAATCGGCTTCGCAAAACTCGAACGCCGCATTCTTCTTCGGGTTAAAGGTGTTCAACATATCATCGTACAAATCGGGAACGGAATAAGGGTTTCCCTTGTATAATTCGTAATTGAAGCGAATAAAGGTCTTCAGCTCTTTTTTCGAGCTTACTTTCTTAATGATAATGGCCATCTGTTCGTTAAAGTATGTATTTCAGGGCGTAAAGATACAAATTTTTATCCGAAAGCATAAGGAAAGAAGAATACTTTTTCCAGAACGAAGAACGGGACGCCACAAAACAAAATACCAAACAGACAGGAATAAGCTTATTTTACAGACAAAAAGAAAGCAAAACAAACAATCTGTACATTTCATTTATACATAATGAAAGCAGACAAGCATCATTTCCGTTTTTCCAAATACATCCAGAATCAAAAAAAACGCGCAACGCACTGACTTCCCCACGTAAATTCCAGATTCTCGCAGCCTCATTGCCACCAGTTTTCGGGCAAGGAAAGAATCATACCTGTCACCTCACCATAATTCTTCGTCCCCGACGGGATACGGTTTCCTTTCAGGTACCAGTTATAGACAGCATCCTGTACCGCACCTATCCACGGGCTATACCGTTCTCCCCAATAAATTTCTTTCGCGCGGAGTTCCCGCATAATGTCGGGACGGATATGGTTTGCCCATTCTTTACAGCCGGCTTCGCCCAATATCCGATAAGCGTCCCTATATATATAAGGTAGCAAACCGAAGTATCCGCAATAGCGCACGTACCTATTTGCGGAGCGGACGCAAACCTGATACGCCCAGAAATTGGCTTCGGCTTCCTGGCTCACACCCAGCAGGTGGGAAAGCTCGTGGGCGTATGTAAACGGGTATTGTGCCGGAAGCAATTCGTGATTGACGTGCGACTCATCAAAGAAAGGTCCCATATAGCCCAGCACACCGACTTTCGAATACAATCCGTTTACCAAAGAGCGTTTCGGATGCTGAAAGTCTTTCGGAACGGTCAGCCCGAACCGCTCCGGCACATGCCGGTATATCCGTTTCACCTCGTTTTGCATTCCGGTTTCAGATAAGGACATCTGTACACCATACGTGGCATTCAAGCTATCGGTATAGGCTTCGAGAAAACGATGAAACCGTGCCTCTTCATACGAAACACGCGCTACGCCCGAACGGGAAAAGAAATCATTCCGGAAGTAATTCATGCCCCAGCCCCAATAGAACCAGACGTAAACCCACACCAACACTTCCACTTCACGCCCTAAGATGTGCCATCCGCTCCGTTTCTTCCGCCGTGCCACAAAAGGATAAACCAGCAGGAAGCCTCCAATCCCGATAACCGTCACTTCGCAAAGCGAGAACGGAACTACCGAAGCCACACCCGAAAGGCAAACGGAAAGCCCAGGATATACCTCCCGTGCGTACCATTCTCCGGCACCGGGTATCCAACGGAACATCCACACACCTATCAGAAGCAGAGCCAGTACCGCCCAACGAATATATCGGAATCGAATGTATTTCATGAATGCAAAGTTATCATTTTCGGAATTAATTCTTTACTTTTGCGGAGAATTTTAATAACAGAAAATGAGGCACAAATCTTTATGTTTCCAACTTTAAAACGCAGATTAACGCAGATTCTCACAGATAGGGGAAATAATAATCTGCGAAAATTTGCGCTAATCTGCGTTTCATAAAGACATCTGCTTACTTGACAAAACAATAAGACTATGGTTCTGAACTACATCTGGATTGCTTTCTTCGTGCTGGCTTTTATTGTTGCCACAATACGGCTGGTATTCTTTGGTGACGCGGAGGTATTCCCCGACATCATCAACTCCACCTTTGCCTCTTCCAAGTCGGCCTTTGAGATTTCCCTCGGGCTGACCGGTGTACTGGCACTTTGGATGGGCATCATGCGCATTGGCGAGCAAGGCGGAGTCATCGCCCTTTTCTCGCGCGTGCTTAGCCCTTTGTTTTCCAAACTCTTTCCCGATATTCCTAAAGGACATCCCGTAACGGGAAGCATCTTTATGAACATGGCGGCCAATATGTTGGGATTGGACAATGCCGCCACGCCCCTCGGACTCAAGGCAATGGAAGGCTTGCAAGAACTGAATCCGAAGAAAGATACCGCCACCAACCCAATGATTATGTTCCTGGTGATAAACACTTCGGGACTGACCCTGATACCTATCAGCATCATGGTCTACCGCGCCCAGCTGGGGGCGGCACAACCCACCGATGTATTCGTGCCGATACTCATCGCCACCTTTATTTCCACCCTTGCCGGTATCATTGCCGTGGCTCTTTACCAGCGCATCAACCTTTTGAACCGCACGATTCTGCTCTTTTTAGGAGGAGCAATCGCATTCATAACAGGCATCATCTGGTTCTTCAGCACCTTGTCGCAAGACCAAATCGACCTCTACTCTACCACCTTTGCCAATGTGTTCCTGTTCGTGATTATCATCGGCTTCATCGTGGCGGGCATCCGCAAGAAAGTGAATGTGTACGATGCGTTCATCGAAGGAGCAAAGGAAGGGTTTACCACCGCCGTGCGCATCATTCCGTACCTGGTGGCGATACTGGTGGCTATCGGCGTGTTCCGTGCTTCGGGGTGTATGGATTACTTGACCCAAGGCATCGCCTCGCTGGTAGAGATGTGTGGGCTGGATAGCGATTTCGTAGGCGCGCTTCCTACGGCTCTGATGAAACCGTTAAGCGGAAGCGGTGCACGCGGATTGATGGTAGATACCATGAGCACCTACGGAGCAGATTCATTCGTAGGACGGTTGGCATGTATCTTCCAAGGCTCTACCGACACCACGTTTTATATCCTTGCGGTGTACTTCGGAAGCGTAGGCG
The DNA here is from genome assembly GCF_002159615.1 of Bacteroides sp. An279. Classification (NCBI taxonomy): domain Bacteria; kingdom Pseudomonadati; phylum Bacteroidota; class Bacteroidia; order Bacteroidales; family Bacteroidaceae; genus Bacteroides; species Bacteroides sp. An279. The sequence goes on along the minus strand of NZ_NFJA01000014.1, from coordinate 32,852 downwards.
TAGCAAAGACCCGCCATGCCGTACCTTGCGGCTTGCTTGCAGACTTTGCGGGCATCCTTGCCGCGATATTCGTTTGCTATTTATTCTTCTGATTTAATAAAACGCAGAGTTTCGCAAATTTTCACAGATGACTATCTGTTTATTTCATATAAGAAATCCGCGTTAATCGGCGAAAATCTGAGTTTCAATACGATAACTTAAACAAGCCAACTATGATTACGTATCAGACCGAGGGGGTGGAAATGCCCCACATCAAGAAAAGAGAGACTACAGAATGGGTGAAAGCCGTCGCCCAAACGTATGGGAAGAAGGTGGGAGAAATAGCCTACATCTTCTGCTCCGATGAGAAGATATTGGAGGTGAACCGCCAATACCTGCAACACGATTATTACACCGACATCATCACCTTCGACTATTCCGAAGGAAACCGCATTGCGGGCGACCTGTTTATCAGCCTCGACACGGTGCGCACCAATGCCGAACAATTCAATGCCCCGTATGACACCGAGCTGCACCGCGTCATCATCCATGGCATCCTGCACCTGTGCGGCATCAACGACAAGGGTCCGGGCGAGCGCGAAATCATGGAAGCCGCCGAGAACAAGGCACTCGCCCTGCTGGCGGAAATGGGTTGACGTGATTCACCACGGAGGACACAGAGGCGCACAGAGTCTTTTAAGCTTTTAAATTTTCCTCTGTGGGCTCTGTGGTAAAATAGGTATGTTCCTTTAAAATGCACAATTTCATACCGCGTAAAGTATAACATAGATTGCACGCGGTGTTCTCCCCAACGACGAGACAACACCGAATTTCTATTTGTTTTCAGAATGAAGTATCATCCTTATATTGAACACCCAGAGTGTCGCTATCGGCCGGTTCGTATAGGTCTTCTTTCGTCAGACCTCTTAACTCCATGTATTGCTTCATGATACCCCTGATCATCTGGGCTGACGTGCGCACAGATCCAACGGTATAGTTAAACATGAAAATAAATTTCCGTACTTCCACATCGTCCAGCAATATTCGAAGTGCCGTACGTAAATTTGTGCTTGAATCGTCAGTCTCCAGTTTCATGTATTCATCAGACAACCTGACATCGAGCAACATGTCCAGACATCTGGCATTGGTTTCTTCTATCTTGTCGTAAATCCTATTGGAGACGCTGAAATAGCTTCCCACGAATCCCATCAGCGCATCGTCCTGCCCGCTACCCCAAGCCACATTGCTATTAATGTACAGCTGTTCTACGGTGTTATCCCTGATATTTAAATTGATGTTGCCAAGCTGTTGAAACAGAGAGTCTATCTTAGCGGTGTCGCCCTGCGCGATTCCGTTGGGATACAAGCTTAACCCATACATCAAGAGTTGCTGTTTCGTTTTCAGCTGTTCCGCCACGTTTTCAAAGTAGTTTGCGGTCCTGTCCATTTCCTGCAAGAGCTTTTTGATGGCTATTTTTTCTGTTTCATGACTCTTATAATTTTCTACGGCAGTCCTTGTCCCAAAGGTCAGTATAATGCCGATTGTGGTTCCCACCAATCCGCTCAGGGTATTGCGGAGCAACGGAGAAAGTTTTATTTTCATCGTTTTATCATTTAAAATTGTTTCAACATTGTGCGAAGATAACACAAAAAAGTAAGATACTGAGCAAATCACAGAAATATGATTAAAAGTTAACGATTTATGAGGTTTTGACGATTTTGGAGAATGCCAAATAAAACCTACGAAAACCAACTTGAACCCAAATTATTTGGTTTTGCCATCTGTTTTTATAGTGGAACAAAATTGATTTGCGAAAATCATTCAATGCAATGTCATCCTAAACAAAGCAAAGGATATCATTTTATAATATAACAATTACTCTCTTATTTCGCATCAACATAACCGCTTTCACCGACACAGCTAATCAACTTTCCAATCCTATGGAGTCAGGACTGCAATCCCAACGTACCGGGACTCCAGTCCTGGACTATATAGGACTGCAGTCCTTGCCTATTAGGATTTAGGGAGGACTGAGGAGCCAAGGACTAAGCACCTATATGCATCGGACGGCGCAATAGAATCTCTTTCTCTTTTTGACTTATTCCATAGCTTAACCCACCTTTTTTTCGTATTTTTGTGCCGTATATTAAAATGTAAAGACGAATGGATTTTAACTACGACGTGATTGTAATCGGGGCGGGACATGCCGGATGCGAAGCCGCGGCGGCTTCCGCCAACTTAGGTTCGAAGACCTGCCTCATTACGATGGACATGAACAAGATTGCCCAGATGAGCTGCAACCCTGCCGTGGGCGGAATCGCCAAAGGCCAAATCGTAAGGGAAATTGACGCGCTGGGCGGATATATGGGAATCGTGACCGACCGCACCGCTATCCAGTTCCGGATGCTCAACCGCTCGAAAGGACCTGCCATGTGGAGTCCCCGCGCCCAGTGCGACCGGGCGAAGTTCATCTGGACCTGGCGCGAGATACTGGAAAACATCCCCAACCTGCATATCTGGCAAGACACGGTAGAAGAACTGCTGGTAGAAGACGGAGAAGTAAAAGGAGTGGTCACCTGCTGGGGTGTCACCTTCCACGCACGGTGTGTCATCCTTACCGCAGGCACGTTCCTGAACGGACTGATGCACATCGGACGCAAGATGCTCGCCGGAGGACGGTGCGCCGAACCGGCTTCGTATCACCTGACCGAGTCTATCACCCGCCACGGCATTACTGCCGGACGGATGAAGACAGGTACGCCCGTACGCATTGATGCACGGAGCGTAGACTTCTCGCTCATGGAAACGCAAGACGGGGAAAATGATTTCCATAGCTTCTCGTTCCTAAGCGAACCGCGCCACCTGAAGCAATTGCAATGCTGGACATGTTATACGAACGAGGAAGTACACGCCGTATTGCGGAGCGGGCTTGCCGACTCTCCTCTCTACAACGGGCAAATCCAAAGCATCGGTCCGCGCTATTGCCCCAGCATCGAGACCAAAATCGTGACTTTCCCCGACAAGCCGCAACACCAGTTGTTCTTGGAACCCGAAGGCGAAACGACCCGCGAGCTTTACCTGAACGGCTTCTCGTCTTCGCTCCCGATGGACATCCAGTTTGCCGCCCTGCGTAAGATACCATGCTTCCGCAACGTAGTGGCTTACCGTCCGGGCTATGCCATCGAATACGATTATTTCGACCCCACCCAGCTCACGCATACGCTGGAATCGAAGGTCATCAAGAACCTGTTCTTCGCCGGACAAGTGAACGGCACTACCGGATACGAAGAGGCAGGCGGGCAAGGCATCATTGCCGGCATCAATGCACACCAGAACTGCACCGGAGGAGAGCCGTTCGTATTGGGAAGGGACGAGGCTTACATCGGCGTGCTGATAGACGACCTTGTGACAAAAGGCGTGGACGAGCCGTACCGCATGTTTACTTCACGCGCCGAATACCGCATCTTGCTCCGTCAGGACGATGCCGACATGCGCCTTACCGAACGGGCTTACCGCCTCGGTCTTGCCAAGCGCGACCGCTACGACATGCTTTGCCGCAAGCGGGAAATGATACAGCATCTGGTCGAGTTTGCCAAGACCTACTCCATCAAAGCTGATAAAATCAACGACACGCTGGAGAGTCTGGGCACGGCAAGGCTTGCCCACGGATGCAAGTTAATCGACCTGCTGAGCCGTCCGCAAATCACCATCGAAAACATCGCGCCGCACATCCCCGCCTTCCAAGCCGAACTGGATAAAGTGACCGACCGGAAAGAAGAAACCCTCGAAGCCGCGGAGGTGCTGATAAAATACCAAGGCTACATCGACCGCGAACGGATGATAGCCGACAAGATACACCGGCTGGAAAGCATCAAGATAAAGGGACGGTTCGACTACGCCAACCTGAACTCGCTCTCCACCGAAGCACGTCAGAAGCTTATCAAGATAGATCCCGAGACGCTGGCACAGGCAAGCCGCATACCGGGCATCTCGCCCAGCGACATCAACGTGCTCCTTGTCCTGCTGGGCAGATAAAGCACAATGTTTCACGTGAAACAACAAGTTTAAGAAACAATCATAAAACACTGGCTATGAACAAAGAAACATTAAGAAAAAATCTAAGAGAAATCCCAGACTTCCCCAAGCCGGGAATCTTGTTCTACGACGTAACCACGCTCTTTAAAAATGCGGAGTGCCTGCAAGGGCTCATCGACGAATTGTACGAGATGTACAAGGACAAAGGCATCACCAAAGTAGTAGGCATCGAGTCGAGAGGCTTTATTCTTGGCGGAGCCTTGGCGGCACGGTTAGGCGCCGGTTTCATCATGGCACGCAAGCCGGGCAAGCTTCCCGCCGAAGTCATCGAAGAGACCTACGCCAAAGAATACGGAACCGATACCATCCAAATCCATCGCGATGCCATCGATGAAAACGATGTAGTGCTTCTTCACGATGACCTGCTCGCCACGGGAGGCACCATGGCGGCTACTCATCGGCTGGTTAAGAAATGCGGAGCCAAGCAAGCCTACATCAACTTCGTCATTGAGCTGAAAGGGCTGAACGGACGTAAGGCATTCCCCGAAGACGTGGAAGTAACTACCCTCTTGCAATTATAATCAGCAGGGACTAGTTAACCAGGTACTAGGGACTAGGTTTTAATACCTCCGTTGATGTGGCGAAGAAAGCTTTAGTATCTACTAAGACCTAGTACCTAGTCTACTAGTCACCTCAAACGAACTACGAAAATGGAAGAACTGAAGACCAACGAATACTTGCGGGGAATCGTAATGAACCTGCCAACCAGCCCGGGCATCTACCAATACCTGAATGCAGAGGGAACCATCATCTATGTGGGGAAGGCAAAGAACCTGAAGCGCCGTGTCTACTCGTATTTTTCGAAAGACCACCACTCGGCAAAAACCCGTATTCTGGTGAGCAGGATAGCCGACATACGCTACATCGTGGTAAACACGGAAGAAGATGCGCTCCTGCTCGAAAACAACCTTATCAAGAAATACAAGCCCCGCTACAACGTCTTGCTGAAAGATGACAAAAGCTATCCTTCCATTTGCGTAAGCAACGAATACTTTCCGCGTGTATTCAAGACACGGAAGATTGTGCGCGACGGTTCCACCTACTTCGGACCTTATACCCATTTCCCTTCCATGCAAGCCATGCTCGACCTTATCAAGAGACTGTACCCTCTCCGTACTTGCCACCTGGCTCTCACACCCGAAAACATTCAGGCGGGCAAATTCAGGGTCTGCCTGGAATATCACATCAAGAATTGCAAAGGTCCCTGCATAGGAGCGCAATCGCACGAAGAATATATGGCAAACATTGCATCCATTAAAGAACTGCTAAAGGGAAACACGCAAAAAGTGAGCCAAGGGATGATGCAGGAAATGATGCGGCTTGCCGACGAAATGCGGTTTGAAGAAGCACAGCTCATCAAAGAGAAATACGAGCTGATTGAGAATTACCGGTCGAAAAGCGAAGTAGTAAGTTCGGTGTTGCACAACATCGATGTATTTTCCATCGAAGACGACGAGCAATCCGCCTACATCAACTATCTGCACATCACCAACGGGTGTATCAACCAAGCCTTCACGTTCGAATACAAAAAGCGGCTGGAGGAAACAAAAGAAGAACTGCTGGAGATGGGCATCGTAGAAATGCGCGAACGCTACAAAAGCCAGTCGAAAGAAATCATCGTGCCGTTCGAGTTAGATTTGGAAATGGAAGGCGTAACTTTCACCATTCCCCAGCGGGGCGACAAGAAGCATCTGCTGGAGTTGTCCATCCTCAACGTAAAGCAATACAAAGTAGACCGGCTGAAGCAAGCCGAAAAATTGAATCCCGAACAACGCAGTGTCCGTCTGCTAAAGGAAATCCAGGAACAACTGCACATGGAGAAAATTCCCCTTCACATCGAGTGCTTCGACAATTCCAACATCCAGGGAGCGGATGCCGTAGCAGCTTGCGTGGTATTCAAGAAAGGACGCCCCAGCAAACAGGACTACCGAAAATACATCATCAAGACAGTAGTAGGTCCCGACGATTATGCTTCGATGCAAGAAGTGGTACGCCGCCGCTACACACGCATTCTGGAAGAGCAAGGAGAATTGCCCGACCTGATTCTAACCGATGGCGGCAAAGGACAGATGGAAGTGGTGCGCCAAGTCATCGAAGACGAACTCAGTCTGCATATCCCGATAGCCGGACTTGCCAAAGACAACAAGCACCGCACTTCGGAAATTCTCTTCGGCTTTCCACCCAGAAACATCGGGCTCAAGCAGGGGACTCCCCTCTTCCACTTATTGGAAAACATACAGAATGAAGTCCACCGCTTTGCCATCACTTTCCACCGCGACAAGCGGAGCAAAAGCCAGATTGCCTCGGCACTGGACGGCATCAAGGGCGTAGGCAAAATGCGTAAGGAAGCGCTGCTGAAACATTTCAAGAGCGTGGCACGCATCAAGAAAGCCTCGCTGGAAGAACTCGCCGAAGTGGTAGGGATGAGCGTGGCGCAAACCATCAAAGAGACTTTGTGAGTTTTTGAGTTTGTGAGTTTTTGAGTTTGTGAGTTTTTGAGTTTTTGAGTTTGTGAGTTTAAGGAGTTTGTAGGTTAAAACATGAAGAGCTCGAAAAACGAAAGAACTAACAAACTCAAAAACCAACAAACTTACAAACTAAAATTGTATCTTTGCGAAAAACCTAAAAACCGATATGAGAGTAGTAATCCAACGTGTAAGCCATGCATCGGTCACCATCAACGGGACGTGCAGATCGGCTATTAAGGAAGGCTTCCTCGTCCTGCTTGGCATCGAGGAAGCCGACGGACAAGAAGATGCAGACTGGCTATGCAAGAAAATCGTCAACCTGCGTGTATTTGATGACGAGAACGGAGTGATGAACAAATCCATTCTGGAAGCAGGAGGCGATATCATCGTCGTCAGCCAGTTTACCCTGATGGCTTCTACCAAGAAGGGGAACCGTCCTTCATACATCCGCGCCGCCAGGCACGAAACCGCCATTCCTCTCTACGAATACTTCTGCAACGAACTGAGCATCGCCTTAGGCAAGCAGGTAGGTACCGGCGAATTCGGAGCCGACATGAAAGTAGAATTGCTGAACAACGGTCCCGTCACGATATGTATGGATACGAAGAATAAGGAATAAAAAACAATCCAGTTGACAAGGTAACAAGTTGACGAGTTAACAAGGCTCTAAATACCTTGCATAACAATTCAAGACCTTGTTCCCTTGTCAACTCGTTAACTTGTCAACTAAATAATTATGACAATCGAAGAAGCACAGAAAACAGTCGATAACTGGATAAAGACCTACGGCGTACGCTACTTCAGCGAACTGACCAATATGGCGGTACTGACCGAGGAAGTTGGCGAACTGGCACGCATCATGGCACGCACCTATGGCGACCAGTCGTTCAAGGAAGGCGAGAAACACGACCTGGGCGACGAAATGGCAGACGTACTTTGGGTGCTGCTCTGCCTTGCCAACCAAACGGGCGTAAACCTGACCGAAGCCTTCCGGAAAAACCTGGAAAAGAAAACCAACCGTGACAAAGAAAGACATCTGAACAATCCTAAACTGAAAACAATATGAGCAACCACGAAGAATTTGAAAGCGAACTCTTCCAGAATATGGAAATGGAGGACAAAGAAAACCTAAGCCAAGCCAACAAATACGACATGGCATTGGGGAAATACAACACCGCACTGAAAGACGATGAGATTGCTACAAAGACCAAACATCTCCTCGACAAATACGCGGCAGAGAACAACACGCTTGATGTAAAGAAATTCCTCTTCAACTGCATCGACCTTACGACACTGAAATGCACCGATAGCGAAGAGAGCGTGATGAAATTCACCAAGCGGGTCAATGCATTCGATGACGAGCATCCCGACCTGAAAAACGTTGCCGCCATCTGTGTCTATCCCAATATGGCGGAAATCGTACACGATACGCTAGAAGCCGACCGCGTAAAGATAGCGTGTGTATCGGGAGGATTCCCCTCTTCACAGACATTCACCGAAGTGAAAGTGGCGGAAACAGCCATGGCACTCCATGCCGGAGCCGATGAAATCGACATCGTGATTCCGGTAGGCAAATTCCTTTCAGGCGACTATGAAGGCATGTGCGACGAGATTCAGGAACTGAAAGACGTATGTGGTGAAAAGCACCTGAAAGTTATCTTGGAAACAGGCGCGTTAGGCTCTGCCGAGAATATCAAAAAAGCATCCATTCTCGCCATGTATTCGGGAGCCGACTTCATCAAGACTTCTACCGGGAAAGAGAAGCCTGCCGCTACGCCCGAAGCAGCCTACGTGATGTGCCAAGCCATTAAGGAATACTTTCTGGAAACCGGACGCAAAGTAGGATTCAAGCCTGCCGGAGGCATCAACACGGTACATGATGCGGTGGTATATTATACGATCGTAAAAGAACTGTTGGGCAAGGAATGGCTCACCAATGAACTGTTCCGCCTCGGCACCAGCCGCCTTGCCAACCTGCTTCTTTCCGACATCCTGGGAGAAGACACAAAGTTCTTCTAATTTGAAGTATTAATATATAACGAACAACAAATAACGGTCTAATCATTATTTGTTGTCCGTTATTAACGATTCAATGTTAATTATTAATGTCACACTATGAACACAAGAAAACTTCTATCAGCAATTATATGCTTCCTTTTACCTCTCGCACTGGTTGCCAATCCTATTAAAGGGTTGTTGGAACGTATCGCCCCCGGAGCTTCACAAAAATTCATCATTCAGCTCCAGAAGAACGCAGATACCGACTTCTTCGAATTGGACCAAAAAGGAAACAAAATTGTGGTACGCGGAAACACCTACGTAAACATTGCTTCCGGACTGAACTGGTACTTGAAATACTATGCCGGCATCCACCTTTCGTGGAACAACATGACGGCAGAACTGCCCGCTTCTCTCCCACCCGTCACCAAGCCCGAACGACATGAAACCAACCTAAGCCTGCGCTACGACTTCAACTATTGCACCTACTCGTATACCATGGCTTTCTGGGACTGGGCACGCTGGGAAAAGGAAATCGACTGGATGGCACTGCATGGCATCAACCTTCCGCTTGCCGCCGTGGGACAGGAATGTGTATGGCGCAACATGCTTGCCAGACTGGGCTACACAAAAGAAGAAACCAACCGCTTCATTGCCGGTCCGGCGTTCCTTGCCTGGTGGGCGATGAATAACCTCGAAGGATGGGGCGGGCCGAATCCCGACAGCTGGTACACGCAGCAGGAAGCCTTGCAAAAGAAAATCCTGAAACGGATGCGCGAATACGGTATCGAGCCGGTACTGCCGGGATACTCGGGCATGGTTCCTCATGACGCTCACCAGAAACTGGGACTGAACGTGACCGAACCGGAATTGTGGAACGGTTTCACCCGTCCGGCATTCTTAATGCCTACCGACGAGCGGTTTGCCGAAATCGCTGCCCTCTATTACGAGGAACAAGAGAAACTCTTCGGCAAAGCCAACTACTATTCAATGGATCCTTTCCACGAATTAGAGAATGCCGGAGAAGTTGATTTCGATGAAGCCGGTAAGGCGATAATGGATGCGATGAAGCAAGTCAACCCGAAAGCCGTCTGGGTGGTGCAAGGCTGGACCGAGAACCCACGTCCGGAAATGATGAAGAACCTGAAGAACGGCGACCTGCTTATCCTTGACCTCTTCAGCGAATGCCGTCCCATGTGGGGCATCCCTTCTATTTGGAAGCGCGAGAAAGGATACGAGCAACACGACTGGCTGTTCTGTATGCTGGAGAACTTCGGAGCCAATGTTGGGCTGCACGGGCGCATGGACCAACTGCTGAATAACTTCTACCTGACCAAAAACAACCCGCTTGCCGCCCACTTGAAAGGCATCGGCCTGACCATGGAAGGCAGCGAAAACAATCCGGTGATGTTCGAATTGATGTGCGAATTGCCGTGGCGTCCCAAGAAAATCACCAAGGAAAGCTGGCTGAAAGAGTATCTGGCTGCCCGCTATGGAGCAAAAGACGAAAAGATAGAACAGGCATGGATGATTCTTGCAGACGGCATCTACAACTGTCCCTTCGGAAACAACCAGCAAGGACCTCACGAATCCATCTTCTGCGGACGTCCCAGCATGAACAACTTCCAAGTATCGAGCTGGTCGAAGATGGAAAACTATTACGACCCTACCTCTACCGAGGCCGCCGCACGCCTGATGCTGGAAGCAGCCGACAAGTTCCGGGGCAACAACAATTTCGAATACGACCTGGTGGACATCGTGCGCCAGGCACTTGCCGACCGCGGACGAATCGTCTACAATCGGGCGATAGCCGACTTCAAGAGCTTTGACAAGCGCAGCTATGCACGCCATTCGAAAGAATTCCTCGACCTTTTGTTGGCACAAGACTGCCTGCTTGCCACCCGTAGCGAATTCCGCGTAGGACGCTGGATAAACCAGGCACGCAGCTTGGGCAACACACCCGAAGAAAAAGACCTGTACGAATGGAACGCCCGTGTGCAAATCACTACATGGGGCAACCGCGAGTGTGCCGATAAGGGCGGCTTGCGCGACTATGCCCACAAGGAATGGAACGGTATCTTGAAGGACTTCTACTACAAGCGTTGGGCGGCATGGTGGGAAATGCTGCAAGGCGTATTGGACGGCGGAGAGATGCAGGACATCGACTGGTACGCCATGGAAGAGCCGTGGACCTTGCAGCACAATCCGTACAAGGCTGAAGCGGAAGGCGACTGCATCGACACCGCCCGCGAAGCAATGTCGCTTCTCACCACAGATTACACAGATTAATATAATTGAAACGCAGATTTTTCGCAGATTAAGAAGCTGTTTTGAATTTCTCCAAAAAGTTTTTCTTGGCTTGATGCATCCGTTTTCGTGTGTGCTTTGGGCGATTTTTTGGTCCTTTCCGCTCCTGTTCTTCGTCAGATAGCCCGCTATCTTCCTCATCACAGAAGCGAAAATGCCTCAAAAACTCATCCCAAATCATCGCACGATAAATTCAAAACAGCTTCTAACGCAGAATAGACAGACAAATAAAATGACAATCTGCGAAAATCCGCGTTAATCTGCGTTTCAATTTAATAGAACCATTTATATGAAACAACGCCTTCTCTCTCTCGATGTCCTGCGGGGCATCACCGTATTCGGCATGATTGTGGTCAACAATGCCGGAGGGGAATATTCGTACGACTCGCTCCGCCACTCCGTTTGGAACGGACTGACGCCGTGCGACCTTGTGTTCCCCTTTTTCCTCTTCATCATGGGAATATCCACTTACATCGCTCTACGCAAATTCCAGTTCCAACCCTCCCCTGCCGTCCTACGGAAAATCATGCGGCGTACCCTGCTCATCTTCCTCATCGGTTGGGGCATCTACTGGTTCGAGTTTGCGTGCGAAGGCGACTTCCTGCCCTTTGCCCATATCCGCATCTTGGGCGTGCTGCCGCGCATTGCTTTGTGCTACGGCATTGTCTCGCTGCTTGCCATTTACGTACGCCCCAAAGGACTGGCGTGGATAGCCGGTATCCTGCTGTTTGGCTATGCGCTCCTGCTCCAGTGGGGAAACGGTTACGCAATGGATTCTACCAACATCCTTGCCATCTGGGACACAAAGGTCTTGGGTTACGAGCACCTGTACCATAAAAGCCCCGTCGACCCCGAAGGGCTGACCAGCACCCTCGCTGCCATCGCCCACACGATTATCGGTTTTCTCTGCGGACGGCTGATTATGGAGACGCAAGACTTAGGACAGAAAATTGTGAAGCTCTTCGTTGCCGGATTCCTGCTGGCTGCTGCCGGATTCCTGCTCGTGGAATGGTTGCCGCTAAACAAGCGCATCTGGTCGCCCAGCTATGCCCTCGCCACGTGTGGAATGGCGGCGATGCTCCAGGCTACGCTGCTTTACTTCATCGACGCACAAGGGAAGAAACGCTGGTGCCGCATCTTCGAGGTATTCGGGGTCAACCCGCTCTTCCTCTACGTGCTGAGCGAGCTGACCGCAGTGGTGCTCAACGTCACGGAGTGCAAGCCCGCCGTCTACGGAGCCATCCACAGCGTCATCGGCAATCCTTATGTAGCCTCCGCCGTCTACTCCCTGCTCTTCGTGAGCGTAATGGGAGCCATCGGATATCCGTTGTACAAGAAAAAGATATATATTAAAATATAAGGAGTTATAAGGAGTTAAAGGAGTTATCACTCCGCTTCGCTCCGTTAGGAGTTAAAAGACAATACCGTTGCAAATGTGAGCCATAACAAGACTATTGGCTTTTAACTCCTAAGCCCGCTAAAGCGGGCGATAACTCCTCTAACTCCTTCTAACTCACTAAAAAACATCAACGCCATGAAACGATTCAATCCCAACAGCCTTTGGGTTTTGCTGCTGACGGCATTCCTGCCGTCATGCACATCCCCAACTATTCCGGACAGATTGAGCTGTATCGACACCCGTGTGGGAACAGCAGCCAGCGTCACCCGCACAGCCGGCATGTTCGGCAAGCATACCGAAGAATACGGACAGACTCTGCCCGCCGTGCTCGAACCGAACGGCATGAACTTCTGGACACCACAGACACAAGACACCGAACTGAAGTGCATCGCCCCGTATTACTACCGCGACTCGCTGATGCAAGGCTTCCGCAACTCGCACTGGATAGTGGGCGGATGCACGCAAGACTATGGCTCGATGACCCTCGCGGCACTAAGCGGCACGCTGCGCTGCACACCCGAAGCACGCGCCACACGCTTCTCACACGACGATGAGACAGCAACCCCCTCCTACTACGCCATAACCCTGCCCGACGAGCACCTGAAGGCGGAAATGACCGGACGCTCGCGTGCCGCTATCTTCCGCTTCACTTACGAACAAAAAGGCAACGCCTACTTAGTGGTCAACCCCAACAGCGACGAGGGCGAAGGCTACATCGAAATCGATACGTTGAACCGACGCATCTACGGCTACAACCCCGTGCACCGCATCTACCAAGGCTGGGGCGAAGCGGCAGGCTACAGCGGACACTTCGTCATCGAATACCAGAACCAGTCCACCGCCTTCGGCACTTTCCGTGGCGACAGTCTCTTCGCCAACCAGACCTGCATCCAGTCTGGACAAGGCATCGGCGTGTACGTGCAGTTCGCCGTGACGGAGGGCGAAACGCTGCTGGTGAAAGCCGCCTCATCGTTCACCGACCGCGAAGGCGCCCTGCGCAACCTCGCCGCCGAAATCCCACACTGGGACTTCGACCGCACCCGTCAGGAGCTTTCCGACATCTGGGAGCGGCACCTGGCAAGCATCCAGGTAAAGACCGGTGACGAGACCGCCCGGCGGAAGTTCTACACTGCCCTCTACCACGCCTCGTTCCTGCCCCGCGCCTTCAGCGATGCAGACGGACGCTACCCTTCGTTCGCCACCGGCAAGCCCATCCGCCAATTGCCTGAGGGTGAGACTTATTACGAAGACTACAGCCTATGGGATACCTACCGCGCCTTGCATCCGCTCATTAACCTCCTCCACCCCACCCGTGGCGGACAGATGATGCAGTCGTTGGTACATAAATACGAAGAGGGGGGCTGGCTTCCTATCTTCCCCTGCTGGAACAGCTATACGGCAGCGATGATAGGTGACCACTGCATTGCAGCCCTTGGAGACGCCTGCGTGAAAGGCATCCGTAATTTCGATGTGCAGAAAGCCTACGAAGGGATGCGCCGCAATGCTTTTGAAAGCCCTGCCACGCACGAAGAATACGTCAACGGAATGGGCCGCCGCGCTCTGCAGTCGTACCTCCAGTATGGCTACATTCCACTGGAAGACAGTGTGCCCGATGCTTTCCACGTCCGCGAACAAGTATCGCGTACGTTGGAATACGCTTACGATGATTTTGTCCTTGCCCAAGTGGCGAAACGCTTAGGCAAGACAGAGGATTATGAGACTCTGATGCGCCGTGCGCAAAACTACCGCAACGTCATCGACCCCCGTACCGGATATGCGCAAGGACGGCATGCCGACGGCACTTTCCTGAATGAAAACAACGCTTTCGGATTCGCCAAGTTCATCACTGAAGGTGCCCCTTGCCATTATACATGGTACGTTCCTCACGATCCTTATGGACTAATGGAATGCATGGGCGGGCAAGAACAGTACATTGCCAAGCTTGACTCGATGTTCAGCCAGAACCGTTATTGGCACGGCAACGAACCTTGCCACCAAGTGGCTTTCCTGTTCAACTACTCCGGCCAGCCGTGGAAAACCCAGCGGGCAGTACGCCACATCATGCAGACCGAATACCTTGATGCGCCCGGCGGTCTTTCGGGCAACGATGATGCCGGACAGATGTCAGCATGGTACGTCTTTGCCGCCCTCGGCTTCTATCCCGTCTGCCCCGGTACGCCCTACTATGCTCTGGCAAGTCCTTCATTCCAGGAAGCCGTGCTGACGTTGGAAAACGGAAACACATTCCGCCTCCTGGCACCCGAAGCCTCTGCTGAGAACATCTACATCCAACGCGTCACCCTCGACGGCAAGCCTTATACCAAGAACTACATCACCCACGAAGACATCCTTCGGGGCGGCACCATGGAGTTCGAAATGGGTCCGAAGCCTGTTCCCGGCTGGGGAAACAAGCCGGAAGACTGTCCGCCAAGAGCCTTCTGAGAGGTAGAAAATGCGAGGCGAGGGGTCGCCGCGCATTTTTCGACACCCCGAAGGTCTCCGGCGAGGGTCCGGCGCGCATTTCTATAGTGATTTAAGTAAGTATGCAAAATAAAAAATAAAATGATATTATCAGAAACACAGATTTTCGCAGATTAGCGCAGATTACTTTAATTTACGATTTGACAATTTACTATTCGAGCATTAAATCGTACTTCATAAATCGAAAAATAGTAAATCAAAAGAATCCGCGCTAATCTGCGTTAATCTGCGTTTCTGAGCTGACACATTATATAAACTAATTCTCAACATCTACTTATAACCGAATTATTCACCTAAAAACCAATTTTGATATGACTGGAATCTTTAAGACAAACCGACTGCTGCTTTTCGTGCTGGGCATCTGCCTCCTCGGTTCGTGCCAGACGAAGCAAACCAATGTGTACAATATCCTGGACTACGGAGCCACGGGCGATGGCACCACCGACGATGCCCCAGCCCTGCAACGCGCCATTGACGCCTGCTCGAAGGCAGGAGGCGGCACGGTGCTCGTCCCTGCCGGACATACCTTCTTGTGCAGCCCCTTCCGGCTCGCCTCGTATGTCGACCTGCATCTTGAACCCAATTCGTGCCTGCTGGCGAACCCCAACGAGAGCGTCTACACCGAAAGCGCATTCGGCGAAAACCGGGGCGAAGGGATGATGTGGATTAGCGGCAAAGGACTGAAAAACGTGTCCATCACCGGAACGGGAACCATCGACGGCAACGGCGTGGCATTCATGGGCAAGGAACTGGAAGACTCGTACGAACTGAAGCCCGTGACCGACTTCGACCCGCGCCCGCACGTGCTGACACTGACGGATGTCGAGAAGCTGGTTATCCGTGACGTGACCATCCGCAACAGCGCCTACTGGACCGTACATCTCATCGGCTGCCGTGACGCTTCGATAGACGGCATCAGCATTCTGAACAACCTGAAAATCCGCAACGGCGACGGCATCGACGTGGACCATTCGAAAGACGTGCGCATCGCGAACTGTTTCATCGAGTCGGGCGACGACTGCATCTGCCTGAAGAACCGCCGCGAATTCGAGCAATACGGTCCCTGCGAGGATGTAGTGGTGAGCAACTGCACAATGACCTCGCGCTCGTGCGCCATCAAGATAGGGTCTGAAAACATGGACAGCATCCGCCGCGTGCTCTTCACCAACTGCATCATCAAGGACAGCAACCGAGGCATCGGCATCCAGAACCGCGACGAAGGCACAGT
Organism: Bacteroides sp. An279; assembly: GCF_002159615.1. NCBI lineage: Bacteria > Pseudomonadati > Bacteroidota > Bacteroidia > Bacteroidales > Bacteroidaceae > Bacteroides > Bacteroides sp. An279. The sequence continues at coordinate 16,897 of NZ_NFJA01000014.1, read as the reverse complement.
AACCAACGTAGTGTTCTCGAACATGATAGTGGACTGCCGCTTCTTCTCCGACGTGTGGTGGGGAAAGGCTGAAGCCATTTACGTCACCTCCTACCCACGCGCCGTAGGCAACCACAAGGATGCCGGCTGGCGTTTCCCGAAAGGAGCGACAAAAGGCGCATGCGGCGAGGTGAGCCACATCTACTTCCATAATATCCGCTGTACGAGCGAAAACGGGGCATTTGTAGGCGGCGACACACCCGAAAAGGTAAACCACATCTACTTCGACCAAGTGTCGCTCTCGCTGCAAAAAAAGACCGCCTACGAGGGTGGTATCTACGACAAGCGTCCGTGCGACGGCGAAGGCTTCGTGCGTGGCAACACGTACGGCTTCTACATCGACACGGCTTCGGACATCCGGCTGCAGTCGTGCAACGTAGCATGGGGCACTCCCCGTCCCGACCATGCGGCAGACAATGTGAAAACGGTCAATGCCACGGGAGTGAAGGTAATGCCGTAAGCACCGTCAAGTTATACCTAAAGTTTCCGAAAACACGAATGCCCGTATTGGCAATCACAAACGCTTACATCAGCAAATGTAAACGCTTGTATCGGCCAATACGAGCATCTGTATAAGAAGCCAAAAAGAGGCGGTGCATGATGTACCGCCTCTTTTTATTGAAAAAACATATCAAAATTCAGCCTACGGCTGTTTGTCCTTTTTACTCGGTAAACCAACGCGGGTCGCCGATGCCGTTCAAATCATCCAGCAAGAGCGTGAAGTCGCCGTTTTCCGGATCGGTAAACACTTCCACAGAAGTCGCTTCAGGCGAAGTCACATCTACATCGAAGTCATTGCTGCTGAACACGCCATCGGTAGTCTTGAAAGAGTTGACAACCGTAACCGTGCCATCGGTACGGATGCCTCGTCCCGGAGTCAGACCGAAGAAAGTATTTTCTACGTTGACATTCGTGCTGTTTCCATTCGCATCTACCAGGTAACGGCTGGCATTGTTCGGTGCATTATAGAAGGTCACTCCGTTGAAATTCACTTCTGACAAGGCACATTTGCCTGCCTGGATAAAGTTATGCCCTACATTGCTAAACGTAGAATTTGTTACGTTGATAGCGCCAATGGTATACGCTGCATTGTCCACACGGAATACGGCATAGCCACCTGAACCGATGTTGGTAACCACACAATTGTCAATCGTGATAGCGTTGAAAGTCACAGCATCCGAAGCCTGCAGACGTACGATGCTTCTGTTCATGTTATCTATCATACAGTTAGTCAGCGTAAAGTCGCCGATAGTGGCACCGTTGCTTTCATTTACCAGATACTGGCAGCCGTCGTCTACAATCGTCACTCCTTCGAAACGGATATATCCGTGCGTGCCTCCGATTTCAAGCGACTTCTGGAAACTCAGCGCAGGACGTTCGCCCGGTAATGCAAAGAACGTAACAGACATGCCTTCAGGTATTGCCAACCCAGTCGCTTCGCCTGTCTCCTCATCTACTCCATGTACCTCCATCGCAGCACCGCCCGGAATACCCAGCGTCAGGCTGTAGCTTGATGCGCCTCCGGCAGCGGCTTGCGCCTGTGCGGCGAGGTCGTCAATCAGCACTTGGTCAATCAGCGTAACGCCTTCTTCCAGCGAGATCTTCAAGTCAGCGTCAGGCATCGGCGGTGTAGTGGTAGCACCGATTTCGCCACGCTTCGTCGTTCCATTATAGATAACAAACCAATATTCGGTCTGCGATTCCAGCCCGCTGATGGTGCATGCGCTTGCCGCGCGGTCATCTGCTGTTATCTGATAGGTTTGAAGAGCCGGTTCACCGGCATCGAAAGCCTCTTCAGAAGCGTACACGTCAATATGTGTAACCTCGGCATCAGCCAGCCAAGTCAGGCGTACCGTGCTTTCGGTCAAGTCTGCCGATGCCACAGAATTGAAAATCTGTTCACCATCGGTTTCAAACGAACGGCGGTCTCCATCTTCGAAATAACTCCACAATGAAGGAGACGTACCATTATTCGAGAAAGCTTTCATACGGAGAAAATAAGTAGTTTCACCGGTCAGCCCTTCCAGGATGTAAGGCGATTCGCGTACCGTATCAATCCGGGAACCTTGATGATAGTCTTCTTGATAAAGACTGTCTGTACTCAGTTCCAGGATGTAATAATCCACGCTTGAAAGACGGTCGAAAGTTACTTCGGCTGTAGTTGCCATAGCCGAAACCTGTATGTCCTGTGCCCCGAACAGACGGTTATAGCTGCTGTCGGTGCCCCAGTCATTGTCATCCACGCAGGCGGTCATTCCTGCAGAAAGAAGACCTGCCATGAATAGATATTTATAGTTGGTTTTCATATTCATATCATTTTAAAATTGGAGATTAATTAAATCCGTAAGAGTTCTTCAAGTGCCCGTTAGAATCGTTGATAGTCGTGGTATGAATAGGCCACACGTGACGGTTAACCACCGGTCCGGCAGCACCTTGGAAACCAGCATATTTATCGTAGCTGATAAGGCCGCTGCTGATGTAATTGAGCGCATCGTACGTGCTGTTGTCATCAGGAATCACCCCGTCTTTCTTCACATTGCCCCAGAAGCTGACGCTCTTATAATCGTTGGTACTTTCCGGTTCTTCGTACCAGCATACACTGGAATAGTCTACCAGATACCAAGGGTCGGCACCTGCACTTTCCTTATAATACAGGTCTGCCACATACTCATCATTTTCAATGGCGTGTTTGTAAGAATCAAGCATTTCCACGGTCTTGTCTATCAGCAATCCCCAGCGGATAAGGTCGTACTTACGTACAGCTTCACCTGCCAACTCCCAAGCACGTTCATCCACGATAGCGTCGAAGAACGACTCCTTACTTCCGGCTGCCTGGGCTACATATTGTGAAACCTTTTCGGCATTTCCGTTAAAGGCACGGCTGCGCACTTCTGCCAGAGCTTCCATAGCCGACTTACCACATGTCCCGCTACCGTTAGGTCCGTAAAGTTCGTTTACCACTTCGGCATACATCAGCAATACGTCAGAATAACGCATCACTACCCAGTTGATGCCATAACCGGTCTTTGTACTTACAGCAGCATTTTGGGCACGCCACTCTTCCGTCATCTTACGTACATCCCATTTTGCCACATAAATGCCGAAAGGAGCATTCGTAAAGGTCTGCGTAGCAGTCACATCACGCAATTCGTACGGTGCACAAGTTATGTCACGGCGCACATCTTCCGGATCGAACGACATAAAGAAAGGAGCAGTCAGCTTCACTTTTCCTGATGAATTGCTGAAGCCAAACGGGCTACCCGCCGTATTGATACGTACACCCGCCGTATACCCCATCTCACCTGAATAATTCAGTCCGTGTGCCACTTCGAAGATGTTCTCGTAATACGTCTGGTCCAGTGTCAACTGGTTGATACGATACCATTCATCTTCATAACTGGGATTCAACTGGTGTCTGCCACTGGTGATGATGGCATCCAAGCAATTTAAGGCAAGTTCATACAGTTCGCGGCGTTTCTCATCACCCGGGCGCATTGTCGGATAAGTAGGGTCACTGTATCCCAACTGGCCTTCACGCTTCTCGCTCAGGTTTACATAACCTTCTTTGGGTGTCTCACGGATGGCATAACCGGCTTCAGCCAATGCGATGCGGGCAGCCAGTCCGTATGCGAAACCTTTGGTACAATGCTCAGAAGTATAACCTGCCTCTCCTACCCACGGCAACAATTCGGCAGCTTCCTGCAAATCCACCAGCAAAGAATCCATGATGACATCACGGTCTGTCTTTTCCAAATAAAGATTGGAACCGTCACTTTTGGTGGATTCCATCTTCATGGGCACATCGCCGTAATGCTTAATTAAGTCGAAATACACCATGGCACGCAAGGTAAGTGCTTCACCCAAATAGTAGCGCATGTTTTCATTTTCACGGATTTCGGAACCGCGTATGCCCTCGATAACCAAATTGGCATTCTCGATAATCTCGAACATTTCGCTCCAGTTATTTGCCAAGCGGTTCCAATTGGGAGCATTGTAGCTGCAAAGACCGCGTTCGGAATCTGCCGTAGTAGTTTCTTGCGTCAAGGCATCTACCAGTTCAATGTCGCTGTTGGTAGAAAAGTTCAACGGAATACGGCATCCGTAAGTGTGGTCTAACACAAGTCCGGCATATACTTTGTTCAAAGCTTGTTGGGTATATCCTTCCGTATTGTATACCGTTTCGGGAAACATTTCAGAAGGAGACGTCTGGTCCAAGAAGTCGGAGCAAGATGTCAATGTTGTGGCAAAGGCCAAGCCTGCCAGTGCCCATGTCTTATATATATTTTTCATATTTCAATCCTTTTTTCAGGTTTTTAGAATGTAACGTTGATACCTCCAACAATAGAGAAGCTCTTGGGATAAGCCGCATAATCCACACCCGGAGTCATCGGAGTGCTGGTACAGCAATCCACTTCAGGGTCTACTCCCGAATAACCTGTAAAGCAGAACAAGTTATATCCTGTAGCATAGATGCGTACATTTTGCATCAGCATCTTCTGGCTCCATGCTTTCGGCAAGGTATAACCGATAGAAACGGTCTGCAAGCGCAAGAAAGATGCATCTTCCACATCCCAGCTGGTAAGAGGACGTCCGGTTACGGTAGCCGGGTTATAAATAGATTTTCCGCTGTTCACGCCATTGATATAGTCATAATAAGCCTGTTCGCCATGAGCGGCAATGTAGTCATTGGCAAAATTACGGTTCATCATATTTTCGCCTGTAACGGGGTCTACGCGCGACCAACGGTTGGCCATTGTAAAGTTATTGTTCACATTATAGTGTTGGCGTGAGCCTTCATAATAACTTGAAGCGGCTTTTGTTCCGTTGATGATTTGACCTCCCAATTGATAATTAAAGAATACCGTAAAGTCAAAGTTCTTCAGGAAACGGCCGTTCAGTCCGAAACCACCAATCACGGGCTGAATGGTATTGCCCAAACGGACTTTATCATTGGCATCGATAACACCGTCGTTATTCACGTCTTTCAGCTTCATCGAACCCGGTTCCAATGAACCTGTTACAGTACCTAATCCATGAGTCACTGGTTTTCCTTCCGCGTCTGTACGGATTGCCCATCCCGTACCGTTCCATTGCAAATCATCGGTCGTATACACACCATCGTAGATATAGCCGTATACTTCACCCAGCCGTCCGCCTTCTTCCAGATAGAATTCTTCCTGACTGATAACGCCCGAACCAGACCAACGGCTGCTTTCCCAAGTAGCTCCGCCAGGATACTTGTCAATCTTGCCCCGGTTGTATGCAATGTTGAAGCTGAAGTTCAACCCCCAGTCGTTTTTATCGGCAATCACAATGTCCGTCATAAACTCGATACCCTTGTTAGAAGTCTGCCCTACATTCTGATACTGATAACTGTATCCGGAAGCCCCCGGAAGCGTCTGGCGCATCAGCAAGTCTTTTGTCGTATTCCAATAAGCATCGATGCTACCGGTTATGCGGCTATTGAAGAAACCAAAGTCAATACCGATGTTGCGGGTTATGGTAGTTTCCCATTTCAAGTCAGGATTAGAAAGCATGTCACCGCGTTGCAACATCGAAGCTGCCGATTCACCGAAATAAATGGTACGGTCGCTCGTGCTACCCAGCGAATAAGTCGTATACATGTATTTGGCATCAATGCGGTTGTTACCTGCTGTACCGAACGAAAGACGGAGTTTCAGGTTGGAAAGCCAGTCGCTCGCTTTTTTCATGAATGATTCTTCGCTGATACGCCATGCTAAAGCTACAGAGGGGAATACGCCCCAACGGTTGCCGTCGGTGAATTTGCTGGAACCATCGGCACGGACCGTAGCGGTCAGCAAATAACGGTCAAGCAATGAATAGTTGATACGTCCGAAGAAAGAAGAAGTATTATCCTTAATACCAATATAAGTTTCAGTGGGCAATGCCGTTCCGTTACCCATAGAGGCAAGCACCTGGTCTACCGTATTGTCGGTCGGGAAGCCTACCGAAGTCATATTGGTATCATCATACCATGAACTGGTCATTTCCTGACCAATCATTACGTTAAACTTATCTTGTTTTGCCAACAGGTTCTTATGGTCGTATGTCACCGTATTCGCCAAACGCCATTCCTTTTGGACACGCTTGGTCAGATATGCCTGAGGCTGACCGGAATAACCGAACTTCGAATTGGCGGTAGCTTTGGCTTCCCACACCTGGTCTGTGTTATTATAACGCCATCCGTATCCGTATTCCGAACGGAATTTCAAGCCTTCTATCGGCTCCCATGTCAGGCTGGCATTGGCATTGTTCTGCAGACGGGTCTGCTTCTTATAAGTCGCGTTAATACGTTCCAACGGAGTAAAATCCGTATTACCGGTATCCTCGTCCACAAAGTCTTCCGAAAGACGGGTTATCGGACGATAGATGGTACTGCGCGCCACAATTGAGTATGCCTTACTGCTCTCCTGTGTATCAGCACCACCACTCAAACCGTCAATTTCCGTATACGAGAAACGGTCGTTCAAGTCAAGCGTCAACCACTTGTTCAACTTGGTCTGCAACTTTACGGTAATATTGTTACGTGCATAGCCCGACCCGATCATGACGCTCTTTTCGTCATTGCGTGAATAGCTGACCGCATATTTGGTTTCTTTCGTACCACCGTTTACACTCACGTTGTATTGTTGCTGGTTACCCGTACGTCCGAAAAGCTCTTCCTGATAGTTAGTCCCTTCTACCGATTTCCAGATGTCCAAATCCTGATACAAACCGTAATTCGTTCCGTCCTGGTTCAGTTCCTGCTGGTACATCACATACTCATACGGGCTTAACACACCTACTTCGCCTACCCGCTTGCGTATACCGAAAGATGCACCGAAATTGACTTGCGGCTTCCCTTCGTGTCCGGACTTCGTAGTAATGATAATAACACCATTGGCTCCTTTAGCACCGTAAATAGCGGTAGAAGAAGCGTCCTTTAACACATCGATGCTTTCGATATCTGCCGAAGCGATATCACTGATACTGCTTACCGGAAATCCGTCCACAATATATAAAGGAGAGTTATCCTGCGACAAAGAACCACCTCCACGCACACGGATTTTCACTTCAGCATCGGGAGATCCTTCCGTGGTTGTGATAGATACACCCGGCATCTTACCAGTCAATGCTTCCGACACATTGTTTACAGGTACGGCTGCCAATTGTTCCGCGTCAACCGAAGCGATTGAACCGGTCAAGTCCCTCTTTGACATTGTTCCGTATCCGATTACCACCACTTCGTCCAGCAGCTGGGCATCGTCTGCCAATGTAATGTTAAATGTAGTTTGGTCATCCACCTTGATTTCCTGAGTAGCATACCCGATATACGACACCACCAGCGTACTTCCTGCTTTCACGTTCGGAATAGAAAACTTACCGTCGAAATCGGTAATCGCTCCCGCAGTAGTACCTTTCACTAATACGCTTACTCCAATCAGCGGCTCACCTGTGCCGTCTACAACCGTACCGGTCACCGTCTTTCCCTGAGCAAACGTAACGAGACACAGCATAGCCAGCAATAGCGTAGCTCCTGCCCTACGAACTAAATTTGCTAAATCCATAAACTAAATATTAAGTTGAGTATTAAAAATAAATCCAGTCCTTGCGTCTACTCTGAAAGGACACGAAGAGAAAATATCTTGGAAGAAAGTGCATTCTCCCCCTTTTATCTGTCCGCATGTGCCTTTCATAATAGTAGGCTTAACTTCGTTCCACATTTGGGTAACAAAATTATAGCAAATATTATGAAAGAAGGTGAAATAGTTGGTTATTTGTGTGGAAAAATTAATTTAAAAAGAGCAGAATCAGATAGATATTCCACACACTTGTACTCCTAGATACGATTGTGCCCTGCCAAGAATACATTTTTATTACCGCACGGTTCCCTCCGCACGAGAGGCCGTCCGAAACGCAACTAGTTTCATAAGCCTATGAAGCTAGTTGCAATGCCCAATGCAGCCATATCCATCAGCCACCGGATAAGCTTCATTTCGACTGGCATTTTGAGGACATTCATTCAGAAACTGTTTTGAATTTATCGCCCAAAGCACACACGAAAATGAATACATCAAGACGAAAAAAACTTTTGGTAGAAATTCAAAACAGTTTCTCAGTTTTTTATTTCGTCCGGTCCACCACATAATCTACATAAGCGGTGAGTGCCGCACGGAGCGACTCGTCCGTCTGGGCAGGAAGCAAGCCCAGTGCCTTGTCACGGTAATCGTGCATCACCTTGTCGGCATACTCGATGCCTCCCTCACGCTTCACGTAAGACACGAAAGAAGCAATTTCCTCCTGTGAGGCTTTCAGCGAACGGATGCGCAGGGCCAGTTCTCGCGTCGCTTCATCCGCCTGATGATTGAGTACATACAAGGCAGGCAGGGTCAGTTTGCCTTCCAGCATATCATTGCCCGTAGGCTTTCCCAGCTCCTCGTTCTCGAAATAATCGAAAATATCATCTTTAATCTGGAAAGCGATACCTATCATTTCACCGAACAATGCGGCCTTGTCCACATCATCCGCCGAAGCCTTGACAGAAAGCGCACCACTCTCAGCACTTGCCGTAAAAAGGGCTGCCGTCTTCTTACGGATGACATCGAAATAAATCTCTTCGGAAAAATAAGTATTGCTGGTATTTGCCAATTGCACAATTTCACCTTCAGATAAGTTCTGTCCCAAGCGGGCCACCAGGTCCACCAGTTCGATTTCTTTTGTATAAGCGGCATGACGGAGGCTCGTAGCAAGCATATAATCGCCCACCAATACCGAGACACGGTTATCATACAGCGCATTGACCGACGCTTGTCCGCGCCGCTTGTCGCTCTTGTCAACCACATCGTCGTGAACCAGACTTGCCGTATGAAGCAATTCCAACGACAAAGCCGAATGCAACGTGGCGGAATTGATTTCGCCATAAAGTTTCGCCATCAACAATACCAGCATGGGGCGCATCATCTTCCCGTTACGCTTCCGGATATAGCCCAGCACATCGCCCAGTATCGGAGCGGTACTGGTCAAAGCGGTATCGAAAAGCATCCTAAATTCGCTCAGTTCCCTTTCTATCGGTTTCCTGATTAGTCCTATCTTGTCCATTAGAGATTTATTTGGGCACAAAAATAATAATAAAACATCGAAATACGGTGTTTTTTTGTACTTTTACGTTCAAAACATTAAATATTTTACACGAATGGAGAAACTTTTTCTACTGGACGCATACGCTTTGATTTACCGGGCATACTATGCTTTCATCAAAAATCCCCGTATCAACTCGAAGGGATTCAATACTTCCGCCATCATGGGCTTCGTCAATACACTGGAAGATGTGTTGAAGAAAGAGCAGCCCACACACATTGGAATCGCCTTCGACCCTGCAGGTCCCACGTTCCGCCACGAGGCTTACGAACAATACAAAGCCCAGCGTGAAGAAACACCCGAAGTCATCCGTCTCTCGGTGCCTATTATAAAAGACATCATCCGTGCCTACCGCATCCCCATTCTTGAGGTAAGCGGATACGAAGCCGATGACGTCATCGGAACCCTTGCCACCGAAGCCGGACGGCAAGGCATCACCACTTACATGATGACGCCCGATAAAGACTACGGGCAGTTGGTATCGGACAACGTCTTCATGTACCGTCCCAAATACGGCGACAAGGAATTCGAAGTGATGGGCGTAGCGGAAGTGAAAGCCAAGTTCGACATCCAGTCTCCGGCTCAAGTCATTGATATGCTGGGGTTGATGGGAGACACCGCCGACAACATCCCCGGATGCCCGGGCGTGGGCGAAAAGACTGCCCAGAAACTGATAGCCCAATTCGGAAGCATCGAAAACCTGCTCGAACATACCAGTGAGCTGAAAGGTGCCATCAAGACCAAGGTAGAAACCAACCGCGAACAAATCCTGTTCTCCAAATTCCTTGCCACCATCAAGACCGATGTACCCATCCGCCTCAATATGGACGGGCTGAAACGGGAGGAGCCGGACAAGGAAACGCTCAAGCGGATATTCGAAGACCTGGAGTTCCGGAGCTTGCTCGACCGCGTGGTGGGAACCGATAAGAAAACCGCCGCTCCCCCACCCTCCGCGCAAGGCGATCTCTTTGGCTTTTTTACGCCCGAGAGTACGGAAGCTCCTGAAAATTCAAATCTCACAAGGCTTGACGACCTTGCTTTCGACTATCAACTCATTGATACAGAAGAGAAAATCAACCAATTATTACAAAATATCCTGACACAGAAGGTTTTCAGTCTGGATACGGAGACCACCGGAACCGACCCGATACGTGCCGAACTGGTGGGAATGAGCTTCTCGTATACCGAAAACCAGGCATTCTATGTTCCTGTCCCTGCCGACCGCACCGAAGCGCAACGCATCGTGGACAAATTCAAACCGGTATTCGAAAACCCGCAGACTTTAAAAGTGGGACAGAACATCAAATATGACATGCTGGTATTGGCAAACTACGGTGTGGAGATACAAGGACCCATGTTCGACACAATGATAGCCCACTATGTGCTCCAACCCGAACTGCATCACGGAATGGACTACCTTGCCGAAATCTACCTGCACTACGAAACCATCAAAATAGAAGAACTCATCGGCCCGAAAGGAAAGAACCAAAAGAATATGCGCGACCTTGACCCTATCAATATATATAGGTACGCGTGCGAAGACGCCGATGTCACACTGAAACTAAAAAACGTGCTGGAAAAGGAATTGAAGCAAAACGATGCCGAAGCCCTCTTCCGCGACATCGAAATGCCGCTCGTGCCCGTACTTGCCTATATGGAACGCAACGGTGTGCGCATCGATACCGAAGCTCTGAAGGAAACCTCGCGCCACTTTACCGCCCGCATGAACCAGATAGAAGAAGAAGTGCACCGCCTGGCTGGGGTAGAATTCAACATTGCCTCTCCCAAGCAAGTAGGCGAAGTGTTATTTGACCGCCTGAAAATCGTAGACAAGCCCAAGAAGACCAAAACAGGGCAATATGTCACCTCTGAAGAAGTGTTGGAGAGCCTGAAAGGAAAGCACGAAATCGTAGAAAAGATTTTAGAGCACCGCGGATTAAAGAAGCTCCTCGGCACCTACATCGATGCCCTGCCCCAGCTCATCAACCCCGAAACCGGACACATCCACACATCGTTCAACCAGACCGTAACCGCTACCGGACGCCTCAGTTCCAGCAACCCAAACCTGCAAAACATCCCCATACGCAACGAGGACGGGAAAGAAATCCGTAAGGCATTCATCCCCGATGAGGGTTGCGAGTTCTTCTCGGCCGACTATTCGCAAATCGAACTCCGCATCATGGCGCACCTCAGCGAAGACCCGCACATGATAGAAGCCTTCCGCGAGAACCAGGACATCCATGCCGCCACCGCCGCCAAGATATATAAGGAGAAGCTGGAAGACGTGACCCGCGAGCAACGGAGCAAGGCGAAAACCGCCAACTTCGGCATCATTTACGGCATCTCGGTATTCGGGCTTGCCGAACGTCTCAACATCGACCGCAAGGAAGCCAAGGAGCTGATAGACGGCTATTTCGAAAACTATCCGCACGTAAAGGAATACATGGACAAAAGCATCCAGTCGGCACGCGAAAAAGGCTATATCGAGACCATCTTCCGCCGCCGCAGGTATTTGCCCGACATCAATTCACGCAACGCCGTAGTGCGGGGATATGCCGAGCGCAATGCCATCAACGCCCCTATCCAAGGAAGTGCCGCCGACATCATCAAGGTAGCAATGGCACGCATCTACCGCCGCTTCCGCGAAGAGGGAATCCGTTCGAAGATGATTCTCCAAGTACACGATGAACTTAACTTCAGCGTCCTGCCCGAAGAAAAGGAAAAAGTGCAACAGATTGTGATAACCGAAATGGAGAGTGCTTACAAAATGAAAGTTCCTTTGCAAGCCGACTGCGGTTGGGGTCAAAATTGGCTGGAAGCGCACTAAGGATTCGCAATAGTTAACATATCTTTATTTGCTAACATTTTGCTAAAATCGAATGAATTTTTAGCCGAAATGTTAGCTCATATCAAAAATTTCACTACCTTTGCAGCGTAATCAAAAACAAAAAGATAGTAAACCCTTAAAAACTTAAAGATATGAAAGCAATGAATTTATTGAAGAGCATTTTTGTTGTAGCTTGCATTTTCGTAGCAAACCTTACAATTTCCGCTAACACACCGGAAGCGAACCTGATTTACAACACCGAAGAAGTGGATGGCGTTAAGATGTCGGAAACCGTTTACAAGATGAACGAAGGCATCCTGACCAATTACGAAAAATATAACTATAAGTACAATGACAATAAACAAGTCATTGAAAGCACATTGATGAAGTGGGATGCAACCCGCAACGACTGGCGTAACCACATGTGTATCAAGTATTCATACGCTGGCAACAACGTAACCATCGAATACTACAAGTGGAATAAAGGCAAGAAAGACTTTATCCTTGTTCCGGAAATGACCGTTACGGTACAACAATAAGCAGCACATAAAACAAAACATATTTTCATAAACTCTCAACAATCCGAAAGAGACGCCTCGCGAGGAAGCGTCTCTTTTTGTTTTTAGCGTCCTTAAAGTATAGATTCATACCAAATAAAGCCTCATTAAGTTACGATTTGTAAGCAATCAGTCTATTCTTTCTCGTTTCACCCATATACTTTTCTTGAATCAACCTGCATCCTTTTACGTCCTCCGTCCCAAGGATATACATCCTCCGTTCGAAGGATGTGCGTCCTCCATACCAAAAACATACGTCCTCGGGACGGAGGACGTAAAAAGAAGCTGGCTATGCAAATAAATTTTGCATAACAAATATCAGAGGTGTGCCGATATGCCAAAAGAAATAACTATATTTGCACCCTAACGTAATACCTCAATCATGTCAGAGAAAGAATTAAACGCATACCGCTTCAGTCCGGAGCAGGAGCCTACGGACGAAATGCTGGAACAAATCATGAGGGAAGTTGCCGAGGAAGCGAGAATAAGCAACCAAAAGGCGACGGAGGAGCATTGGAAACAAATGCGGCAAAACGTTTTGACAAAACAAGCAAAATGGGCGAAAGACATAGAAAACATACGGAATGGACACAAATAAACGCTTACCGGAAATGATTGTAATAGCCGGACCTAATGGCTCAGGCAAGACATCCGTCACTCAAAAGTTCCTGCATCACGAATGGGCGGAAGGCACGCTATACATCAATCCGGACGAAGTGGCTAAAGATAAATATGGCGACTGGAACTCACCGGAAGCTGTACTAAAAGCAGCTAATTATTGCGCCGAGCTACGAGAAACATGTTTATCGGAAAGAAAAAGCTTTGTGTTTGAAACCGTAATGTCTGCCGAAGATAAAGTCGCATTCATCATTAAAGCCAAACGGCAAGGCTTCTTTATCCGTTTATTCTTTATCTCGACTTCACACCCCTCTATCAATGCGGCAAGGATTGCCAACAGAGTGATGAAAGGGGGACATGACGTACCCATCACTAAAATCATTTCGCGCTATTTCAAGTCCATAGAAAATTGCAAGACCGTAGCGCCGATTGTGGACCGCCTTTATGTGTACGACAATTCCATAGACGGCGAAGATGCCAAACTTCAATTCCGCTTGGTCAATGGCGAATTAAAGAAAATGTATGTGACCGAAGTGTCTGAATGGGCGAAAATCCTATTACCAGATGCCCGATAATAAGAGGCTTCTATGTAAATAATCGGAGTGCCCTGCCCGATATGCCAAAAGAAATGACTACCTTTGCCCGTTGAAACAAGCAAGAAATCAAAACAATAAAAACAATATATCATTATGGCTTTACAATGTGGCATCGTCGGTTTGCCGAACGTGGGCAAATCGACGCTTTTCAATTGCTTATCAAACGCAAAGGCTCAAGCAGCCAATTTCCCTTTCTGTACCATCGAACCGAATGTGGGCGTAATTACCGTTCCCGATGAACGCCTTAACAAATTGGCGGAATTAGTCCATCCGGGACGCATCGTACCTACTACCGTAGAAATCGTCGATATTGCCGGACTGGTGAAGGGTGCCAGCAAAGGCGAAGGACTGGGCAACAAGTTCTTGGCGAACATCCGCGAAACAGATGCCATCATCCACGTGCTGCGTTGCTTCGATGATGAAAACGTGACCCACGTAGACGGTACGGTAAATCCGGTACGCGACAAGGAAATCATTGATACCGAACTCCAGCTGAAAGACCTGGAAACCATCGAAAGCCGTATCCAACGCGTACAGAAGCAGGCACAAACCGGAGGTGACAAAGCAGCTAAACAAACCTATGATGTACTGGTGCGCTACAAAGAGGCACTGGAACAAGGCAAATCGGCACGCACGGTGCAGTTCGAATCGAAAGACGAACAGAAAATAGCGCATGACCTGTTCCTGCTCACGGCGAAACCGGTGATGTACGTATGCAACGTAGACGAAGCAAGTGCTGCCACAGGCAACAAGTACGTAGAGCAGGTGCGTGAGGCGGTAAAGGACGAGAACGCCGAAATCCTGGTAGTAGCAGCCAAGACCGAAGCCGACATCGCCGAACTGGAAACCTACGAAGACCGCCAGATGTTCCTGCAGGAAGTGGGACTGGAAGAGTCGGGTGTGAACCGCCTCATCAAGTCGGCATACAAGCTTCTGAATCTGGAAACCTTTATCACCGCCGGTGAAATGGAAGTAAAGGCATGGACGTACCACAAGGGCTGGAAAGCCCCGCAATGTGCCGGCGTCATTCACACCGACTTCGAAAAGGGCTTCATCCGTGCCGAAGTCATCAAATACGAAGACTATATCCAATACGGAAGTGAAGCCGCCGTACGCGAGGCTGGCAAGCTGAACGTAGAGGGCAAAGACTACGTGGTGCAGGACGGCGACATCATGCACTTCCGCTTTAATGTGTGATTCCTATTAAAAACGCAGATTTTCGCAGATTAACGCGGATTTATTCATTTACTATCTGACCATTTACAATAATAACCTTTAAATAATCTGCGAGAATCTGCGTTAATCTGCGTTTCAAACTCAAGAACTTAATAACTTAAGAACTCACCATGAAATACTTAGTAGTAGGAACAGGGGGCGTGGGAGGCTCTATCGCCGGATTCCTCGCTCTGGCAGGCAAAGACGTGACCTGCATCGCACGCGGCAAACACCTGGATGCCATCCGGCAAAAAGGGCTTCACCTGAAATCGGACTTGAAAGGCGAACATTTTCTTCCCGTGAAGGCTTATACCGCCGAAGAATTCGAAGGAAAAGCCGACGTGATTTTCGTGTGCGTGAAAGGATATTCCATCGACTCTATCAAGGAAGTATTAGAACGTGCTTCCACCCCCGAAACGCTAGTCATCCCTATTCTGAATGTGTATGGCACCGGACCGCTCATCGGAAGGCTTGTGCCTTCGGTACACGTGCTCGACGGATGCATCTACATCGTAGGATTTGTTTCGGGAGAAGGCGAGATTACCCAAATGGGAAGCATCTTCCGCCTGGTATTCGGCGCACGCCCTGAACAAGGCATTTCCTGCGAACAATTGAATCAAATAGCCGAAGAACTGCGTGCGTGCGGCATCAAAGTAGACGTATCGGACGACATCAACCGCGACACCTTCATCAAGTGGGCATTCATCTCCGCCATGGCATGTACCGGAGCCTACCACAATGTGCCCATGGGCGAAGTGCAGCACGAAGGCGAGGTGCGCGATACCTTTATCGGATTATCGCAGGAAAGTGCCGAAATCGGGCGTAAACTGGGTGTAATCTTCCCCGAAGACCCCGTAACGTATAACCTGAAAGTCATTGACAAGCTCGACCCGCACAGCACCGCCTCCATGCAGAAAGACATTGCCCGCGGACACGAATCGGAAATACAAGGCTTGCTGTTCGATATGATTGACTTGGGCGAACGGCTGGGCATCGATTTGCCGACGTATCACAAAGTGGCATTAAAATTCAAGAAAGCATAAGAAAGCATGAAACACATCATCAACATTGATACATGGGAACGGAAAGACAATTATAACTTCTTCCGAGGCTTTGCCAACTCGTGGATTGCCATAACGAGCGAAGCCGATTGCACCGAGGCATACGCACGGGCAAAGGCACAAGGGCATTCGTTTTTCCTCTATTATCTTTATGCCATCACGAAGGCGGTAAACGAAATCAAGGAATTGCGCTATCGCTGGGATAAGAACGGGCAAGTGGTCTACCACGATACGGTGGATGTGATTACACCTATCGCCGTACCGGGACGTACATTCTACACCGTGCGTATTCCCTATCATCCCGACTTCGATACATTCTACCGCGAAGCACGGCGTATCATCACCTCCATTCCCGAAGACGGAGACCCGTATGGCACAGACAAGCAGATAGCGGAACAAGGAGATTTCGACGTGTTCCTGCTCAGCGCCACGCCGAAACTGTATTTCACCTCCATCACCTATACCCAACAATCGGTAGGGCATCCGTTGGATTATCCGTTGATGAATGCAGGCAAGGCAATCACCCGTGCAGGACGGCTCTACATGCCGATAGCACTTACCGTAAGCCATGCCTTTGCCGACGGGGCACACATCTCGCTCTTCTTCGAGAAGGTGGAGCAGACGCTGAAGGAACTATAAACATTTACGATTAGACAATTTACTATTTACGATTTATGACTTTCTCCATCGTAAATAGTAAGAAGCTGTTTTGAATTTCTCCAAAAAGTTTTTCTTGACTTGATGTATCCGTTTCCGTGTGTGCTTTGGGCGATTTTTTGGTCCTTTTCGCTCCTGTTCTTCGTCAGATAGCCCGCTATCTTCCTCATCACAGAAGCGAAAATGCCT